>NZ_DASZBY010000120.1:0-149127 GCF_035943795.1 Aliidongia sp.
GGCTCCAACGGTGCCGGCAAGTCCACGGTACTGAAGGCGATCTCCGGCGTGCTGGAGCGCGAGGACGGCGAGGTCATCCACGGCACGATCCGCTTCGCCGACCAGCCGATCACGCGCTGTCAGGCCCACGAGATCGTCGGCCGCGGCCTGGTCCAGGTGCCGGAAGGCCGGGCGCTGTTCCCGACCCTGACCGTGCTGGAAAACCTGCAGATGGGCGGCTATTGCCAAAGCGCGCGCGACAGCCAGCGCGGGCTCGACTGGATCTACGGCCTGTTCCCGCGCGTGTTCGAGCGACGTCACGAAACCGCCGGCTACCTCTCTGGCGGCGAGCAGCAGATGGTCGCGGTCGGCAGGGCGCTGATGGCCAAGCCGCGCCTGCTCATGCTCGACGAACCCTCGCTCGGCCTGGCACCGCAGATCATCGAGGCGATCTTCGACACGATCCTGACCCTGAATCGCGAGACCGGCCTGACCGTGCTGCTGGTCGAGCAGAACGCCCAGCTGGCGCTCGGCGTCGCCAGCCACGGCTATGTCATGGAGAACGGCCGCATCGTGCTGGACGGCCCGTCGGACAAGCTGCGCTCCAACGCGGACGTCCAGGAATTCTACCTGGGTTTCGGCAGCGGCGGCGAGCGCAAGAGCATGCGCGACGTCAAGCATTACAAGCGCCGCAAGCGGTGGCTGGCATGAGCCCGATGCTGCAGCTGACCGGCGTCTCCAAGCGCTTCGGCGGCCTGAAGGCGGTGAACGAGGTCAGCTTCTCGGTCGAGGCGGGCGAGATCTTCAGCCTGATCGGGCCGAACGGCGCCGGCAAGACGACGCTCTTCAACCTGATCAGCGCGATCTTCAAGCCGTCCGGCGGCAACATCCGGTTCGAGGGCCAGGATATCACCGGCCGCCCGACCTATGCGCTGGCCCGCCTGCGCATTGCCCGGACGTTCCAGAACCTGGCCGTGTTCAAGCACGAGAGCGTGGTGAACAACCTGCTGGTGGGGTTGCATACCCACCTTCATGCCAACCCGCTGTCTGCGCTCGCCTTCTGGGGACCGGCTCGGCGCGAGGAGATCCGGGCGCGCGAGCGGGTCGAGGAGATCATCGAGTTTCTCGAGATCGAGGATATCCGCGACATGGCCGTCGGCACCCTGTCCTACGGCCTGCAGAAGCGGGTCGAGCTCGGCCGCGCGCTCGCGATCGACCCGAAGCTGCTGCTGCTCGACGAGATGGTTTCCGGCATGAACCAGGAAGAACGCGAAGATATCGCGCGCTTCATCCTCGACCTCAAGGAACAGCTGGGCGTGACCATCATGATGGTCGAGCACGACATGGGCATCGTAATGGACATCTCGGACCGGGTCTGCGTCATGAACCATGGCGAAAAGATCGCAGAGGGCGTGCCGGCCGTGGTCGCGGCGGATCCTCGTGTGATCGAGGCCTATCTGGGCACCCGGCGCGAGGATCGCGCATGACGCCGGCGCTCGATCCCGCGATCCTGGCGACCCTGCCGATGCCGAGGGTGCTGCAGGCCCGCGCGGCGGCGGATCCGACCGCGCTCGCCATGCGCGAGAAGGTACGTGGCGTCTGGCACCGGACCAGTTGGGGCGAGTATCACGCCACGGTCCGCTGCTTCGCGATCGGACTTCATGCCCTGGGCTTCCGGCCGGGCGACCGGTTGGCCGTGGCCGGCGAGAACAGCCCGCAATGGATCTTCGCCGATCTCGCCGCCCAATGGCTGGGCGGTGCCTGCCTCGGGATCTATCCGACCAATCCCTGGCCCGAACTGCGCTACATCCTGGCCCATTCCCGGGCCAAGTTCGTCGTGGCCGGGGACCAGGAGCAGACCGACAAGATCATCGAGGCCCGCCGCCAGGGCGACGGCCTGCCCGATCTGGCGAAGACCATCACCGTCGATATGAAGGGCATGCGGTCGTACGACCGGGCCGACCTGCTGTCGTTCGACGACGTCCTGGCGCTGGGCCGCGAGGCGGAGGCGCGGCTGGGCGCCACGGTCGACGCGCTGCTGGACGCGCTGGATCCCGATGCGGTGGCGCTCATCGTCTATACCTCGGGCACGACCGGTATGCCCAAGGGCGCGATGTTGAGCCATCGCAACATGCTGAGCTCCGCCGCCGCCGTGGTCGGGACGATGGGCCTATCGGCCAGCACCTACTCCGTCGTGTGCTATCTGCCGCTGTGCCACGTCGCCGAACGCAGCTTCTCGACCTGCATGCAGCTGCTGTCGGGCGCGGTCGTCAATTTCGCCGAATCGATCGACACGATCGTGATCAACCTGCGCGAGATCGCGCCCAAGGGTTTCCTGGGCGTGCCGCGGATCTGGGAGAAGATGCAGCAGAGCATCCTGTTCCGGCTGCGCGACACGACGCCGTTGCAGCGCCGCGTCTACGAGCGGGCCATGGCGCTGGGCCGGCCGATCGCGGAACGCGCGATGGCCACGGGCGGACACCGCGCCGGCTGGCGGGATCGCATCCTGTTCCGGCTGCTATGGCTCGTCTGCTTCCGCAGCCTGCAGCGCTTCCTCGGCCTTGACCGGGTGCGCGCCTGCTATTGCGGCGGCGCATCGGTGTCGCCGGAAGTGCTGCTGTTCTTCCGCACCCTCGGCATTCCGATCTACCAGATCTACGGCATGACCGAGAGCGCCGGGGTGTCCCACCTGCAGCAGCCGGGTTTCACGCAGGCCGGCTGTGCCGGCCGCGCGATCGCCGGCCTGGAGCAGCAGCTGGCGCCGGACGGCGAGTTGCTGATCCGCGGACCGACCGTGTTCAAAGGCTATCTGTTCGATGCGGACGCGACGGCCCGCGCACTCGACGACGGCTGGCTGCATACCGGCGACATCGTCGAGATCGAGCCAAACGGCGAGATCCGGATCGCCGATCGCAAGAAGGACATCATCATCACCTCCGGCGGCAAGAACATCACGCCGTCGTTGATCGAGAACGCGCTCAAGGACTCGCTCTACATCCGCGAGGCGGTCCTGCTGGGCGACGGGCGCCATTTCCTCTCCGCCCTGATCCAGATCGAATACGACACGGTCGGCAAATGGGCCCAGGACCACAACCTGCCCTATACGACCTATCAGAACCTGGCGACGCTGCCGGAGGTGTTCGCCCTCGTCGAGGCCGAGGTCGCCGCGGTCAACGCCCGTTTCGCCCGGGTCGAGAACATCCGCAAGTTCGTCATCCTGGAAAAGCAGCTCGACCATGACGACGGCGAGCTGACCGCGACCATGAAGGTCCGGCGCAAGGCGATCGAGCAGAGGTTCCATCAGGAAATCGGCCGGATCTACGGGAGTGCCGCCTGATGGAATATTTCGCGCTGCTGCTGGGCAGCGGCCTCGTGATCGGCGCGACCTACGGGCTGGTCGGGATGGGGTTCGCCATCATCTACAAGGCGACGGGCGTGGTGAATTTCGCCCAGGGCGAATTGCTGATGCTGACCGCCTATATCGCCTTTTCCCTGACCCAGGGCCTGGCGCTGTCGTTCTTCCCGCTGCTGCTGGTCACCTTGCCGATCGCCATGGCGCTGGGCGTGCTGCTGGAACGGATCTTCATCCGGCCGATGCTGGGGGAGCCGGCCTTTTCGATCGTCATGGTCACGGTCGGACTTTCGGTCATCCTGCGTGGCCTCACCATCATGATCTGGGGGCCGGATCCCCATGAATTCCCGATCGGCCTGTCGACCACGGTCGTGCACCTGGGCCCGGTACCGTTTTATCCGGTGCAGCTCTATGCGTTGGGCAGCTTGGCGATCGCCACCGGCGGTGCCTGGGCGTTCTTCCGCTTCACCCGCCTGGGCATCGCGATGCGGGCCGTGGCCTCGAACGAGGCGGCGGCGCTGCTGATGGGCATCCGGGTCGACCGCATCCACATGCTGGCCTGGAGTTTCTCCGCCGCCATCGCGGCCCTTGCCGGCGTGCTGTTCGCAGCGATGTTCAAACTGGGTCCGACCATCTGGTTCGAAGGGCTGCGCTCGTTCCCCGCCGTCATCCTGGGCGGCCTCGATTCCGTGCTGGGGGCAGCACTCGGCGGCCTCGTCGTGGGCGTGATCGAGAACATGGCGCAAGGCTACCTGGGCCAGGGACTGCGCGAGATCGCCGGCTTCGTGGTGATCGTGCTGATCCTGATGGTCCGGCCCTACGGCCTGTTCGGCGACCGCCAGATCGAGCGGGTCTGAGATGCGCACGGGTCATTTCAAAGACAGCTATGCCAGCCTTGTGGCCCTGAGCGACAGCCGGACGGCCTGGGTCTGGACCGGCCTCATGGCGCTGGCACTATTGGCCCTGCCGCTGTTGGTTGGCGCCTACAGCCTGACGCTGGCCGTCACCATCCTGGTCGCGATCGTCGGCGCCATCGGGCTCAACCTGCTGACCGGGACGACGGGCCTGATCTCGCTGGGCCAGTCCGGTTTCCTGGCAATCGGCGCCTATACCAACGGCATCCTGCTGACCGACCATGGCTGGCCGATCTGGGCGTCCCTACCGGCGGCCGGGCTGGTCGCGGCCGCGATCAGCCTGCTGGTCGGCATTCCTTCGCTGCGCCTCAAGGGGCTCTATCTTGCGATCACCACGCTCGCCTTCTCATTCATCGTCAATTACCTGATCCTGTTCTTCGAAGGCGTGACCCATGGGTCCAACGGCATCTTCCTGGGCGATGTCACGATCTTCGGCTTCGACCTGTCGGCCGACCGGCCGTTGTATTATTTCACCCTGGCCATCACCGTGCTGGTGGCGCTGGGGGCCCTGAATCTGGGCCGCACCCGTATCGGCCGCGCCTGGCTCGCCATCCGCGACCACGACATCGCGGCCAGGGCGATGGGCATAGACCTGGTGCGCTACAAGCTGCTCGCCTTCTTCATGAGCTCGTTCTTCATCGGCATCGCCGGCGCGCTGATGTCGCTGCAGATCCGCTTCATCAACATCGACATCTTCGGCTTCCTGCTGTCGATCGAGGCCCTTGCGATCATCATCCTGGGTGGGCTGGGATCCGTGGCCGGCGCCATCCTGGGCACGGTCTTCCTGACGCTGCTGCCCGAGGCGATCCGCCTTGCGCTCTCGCTGATCGTCGATCCCAACGCCTCGACCTATTCCAAATACATCTATGAAATCCGCGGCATCACCTACGGCGTGGTGATGGTGCTGTTCCTGCGCTTCAAGCCGGACGGACTGATCGGGCTGTGGCGCGACGCGAAGAAGTTCTTCGTCAACTGGCCCCTGGCCTATTGAGCCAGGCCGAGAATGACCGAACCACGACGGACGGCCGAACGGGTCCGCGATCCAACGGGAGGGAACAGATGAGAGGCATGCTGAAATTCGCGCTGCTGGCCTTGGGCACTCTGTCGGCCGGCGGCACCGCGGCCTGGGCGGCGGAGCCCGGCATCACCGACACCGAGATCCGCATCGGCGACGTCAACATCATGACCGGGCCGGCGTCCTTCATCGGCCAGGCCGTGTCGGTTGGCTCCAAAGTCGCCGCGGCCGAGATCAACGCGGCCGGCGGCATCAACGGCCGCAAGATCGTCATCCATACCGAAGACGACGGCTATGTGCCGGCCCGCTCGTTCCAGGCGCTGAAGAAGCTGATCGAGGTCGACGACATCTTCGCGCTCAACGGCACCTCCGGCACCGCCAACGTGCTGGCCATGATGCCGCTGATCACCAAAGCCAACCTGCCGACCGTGGTGACGACCGCGCCCAACGAACTGGTCTACAACCCGGTCCGCCCGTCGGTCTTCACCATCGGGGCCTCCTACGAGGCGGCCTTCTTCGCCCAGCTGAAATACATCCACGAGCACAACGAACCGAAGACCCCGGTCTACGGCCTGATCCGGCAGGACGATGATTTCGGCGTCGCGGTCGAGAACGGCTACAGCCGGGCGATCAAGGAGTTGGGGCTGAAGGACGGCATCCGCCTGAAGTACAAGAAGGGCCAGACCGACTTCGGCGCCGAGTTGCTGCAGATGCGCGAGGCCGGCGTCACCGTGCTGGCGAACGGCGCCATCATCGCCAGCGCCGCCAACGTGCTGAGCGAGGCGCGCAAGCTGGGCCTCGATCTGCAGGTCGCCGATGTGTGGAGCGAGATCATGCCGCCGTCGGCGAAGCTGCTGGCGCCGGCGGGATATTCCTTCTTCGTCGGCGACTATATCGCGTCGATGACCGATCCGGCGGCGGTGAGCTGGCTCGAGCGGACCAAGCAATACATGTCCGACACCGACCGGCAGGCGGTCAACCGCTACACCTTCATCACCTATGCCGGCCTCAAGGTGCTGGCCAAGGCGATGGCGGCCTGCGGCAAGGAGCTGACGCGTGCCTGCACGGTCGAAAACCTCAAGAAGACCCATGGCTTCGAGACCGGGGGCCTGACCGCGCCGATCAGCTTCGACAACGAGAAGCAGTTGGGCGGCACCGAGGTCAAGGTCTACCAGGTCAATCTGGCGGACGTGAGCTTCAAGACGCTGACCGGCTACACGCAATATTGACCGAGGCCTGCCGGCGGGTTCCGCCGGCAGGCCTCGTTTCGAGGGTAAGGGTTTGATCGGATGATCCTGTTCCGGAAAGTACTGGTGGCGAACCGCGGCGAGATCGCGTGCCGGGTGCTGCGCACCTTGCGGCGGCTCGGCATCGCCAGCGTCGCCGTCTATCACCGCGAGGATCGGAACGCGCCGCATGTCGCGATGGCGGACGAGGCGATCCGCCTCGACGGCCCGGTGCCGAGCGGCGCCTATCTCGACCGCGACCAGATCATCGCCGCCTGCCGATCGACCGGGGCCAAGGCGATCCACCCGGGCTATGGTTTCCTGTCGGAGAATGCCGGGTTTGCCGAGGCAGTCGAGGCGGCCGGCCTCGCCTTCATCGGCCCGGGGGCGGACGTGATCCGGCTGATGGGCGACAAGATCCGCTCGCGCGAATTCGCGGCCGGACACGGCGTACCGGTGGCACCCAGCGTCACCGAGGACGAGGCGGGAGAAGCGTTCCTGGCGCGCGCCGTCGCGATCGGCTTTCCGCTGTTGATCAAGGCATCGGCCGGCGGTGGCGGCAAGGGCATGAAGATCGTCCGCAACACGGCGGAGCTGGCCGAAAACGCCGCCCTCGCCCGCAGCGAGGCCAGCCGTTATTTCGGCGACCCGCGCATCTTCGCGGAACGGCTGGTCGAGGAGCCCCGGCACATCGAGGTGCAGGTGATGGGCGACGGCAATGGCAATGTCGTGCATTTCTACGAACGCGAATGCTCGCTGCAGCGGCGCTACCAGAAGATCGTCGAAGAGGCGCCGGCGCCGAACCTGCCGGCCGCGTTGCGCGATCGGATCTGTGCCGCCGCGGTCCGGCTCGCCGCCGCCGCCAATTACCGCAACGCCGGCACGGTCGAGTTCATCCTGGGTGCCGACGGCGAATTCTATTTCCTGGAGATGAACACCCGGCTGCAGGTCGAGCACCCGGTGACTGAGATGGTCACCGGCATCGATCTGGTCGAGGAGCAGATCCGCATCGCCGCCGGCCAAGGACTGTCGTTCGTCCAGGAGCAGATCCGCATCGCCGGCAGCGCCATCGAATGCCGGATCTGCGCCGAAGAGCCGGACCGGGATTTCCGCCCGGCGACCGGCCGCATCGCGCTGCTGGACCTGCCGTCCGGCGAGGGCATCCGATTCGACGGCGGCATCCTGGCGAAGCAAGCGGTAACGCCGGCATTCGATTCCATGCTGGCGAAGCTGATCGCCCATGGCCCGTCCCGCGCGGACGCGGTCAAGCGGCTGGAACGGGCGCTGGAGCAGACCGCCGTGCTGGGCGTGCCGACCAACCTCGACTACCTGCTGCGCATCGTTCGCCATCCGGCCTTTCAAACGGGCCGGCTCCATACCGGCTTCCTGACGCTCCATGCGGAAGACCTCTCCGCTCCGCCTGCTGACAGCCCGACATCTGTCGCGGCCCTGATCGCGGCGGCGCTGGGCGACAAGGCGTTCCGCGACCTCGCCTTCGGCATTCCCGAGCCCCACGCCACGATCGGCCTGTGGCGCAATTGAGCGAACGACATGAGCTATGACCTCCAGCGCGGCGCCGACCGCGTCAGCCTCGGCATCGTCGCCCGCCGTCCGGCTCTGTCAGTAGCGATCGAAGGCCTCCTCCACCAGGTCGAGGAAATCCGCCATGGCGCGGACGATTTCGAACTGCGGGTCGACGGCCGCACCTTCCGCGGCCGGCGGACGATTTCCAGCGACGAGATCCAGATCCGGCTGGATGGACAGACTTTCGTGTTCCGGCGGCTGCACGGCATCCGCGGCATCGACACCTCGGCCGCCACCGGCGACGAGGTCCGGGCCGACATGCCCGGCACCGTCGTCGCCTGCCACACCGAGGCCGGCGCGGCGGTCGCCCCAGGCGATCGGCTCGTCACCATCGAAAGCATGAAATTGCAGATGACCGTTTCCGCGCCCCGCGCCGGCACGATCGCCCGGATCCATGTCGCCGAGAACGTCACCTTCGAACGGGGCGCCGTGCTCGTGTCCCTGGTGCCGATCGCCGGCGAGGAGAAATAGCAATGGCGGTCATTCGTTCGACGATCGATACCGGATCGGAGGAATTCCGCATCCGCTATGCCCATAACAAGGCGCTGGTCGAGGATTTCCGCCGACGCCAGGGTGCGGCCCGCGCCGACCGGCCGGCGCGCGACGTCGATCGCGTACGCAAACAGGGCAAGATGCTGCCGCGCGAGCGGATCGAAAAGCTGCTGGATCCGGGCACGCCGTTCCTGGAATTCTCCAGCCTCGCGGCGAACGTGGCCTACGATGGCGAGGCACCGGGCGCCAGCTGCATCACCGGCATCGGCGTGATCGCCGGTCGCGAGGTCGTGATCCATGCGGACGATTCCACGATCAAGGGCGGCGCCTGGTACCCGCTGACCGTCAAGAAGATCGTGCGTTGCCTGGAAGTGGCCATCGAGAACCGGCTGCCGGTCGTGCATCTGTGCGATTCCGCCGGCGGGTTTTTGCAGCTGCAGTCCGAGGTGTTCCCGGACAAGTACATGGCCGGGCGGATCTTCCGGAACCAGGCGATCCTCAGCAAGATGGGCGTGAAGCAGCTGGCCCTGGTGTTCGGCCATTGCACGGCGGGCGGCGCCTATATCCCGGCCCTGAGCGACTACAACGTCATCGTGCGCGGCACCGGCGCCGTGTTCCTGGCCGGCCCACCGCTGGTCAAGGCCGCGACCGGCGAGATCGTCACGGCCGACGACTTGGGGGGCGCCGATCTGCATACGCGCACCAGCGGCACCTGCGACTATCCCGCGGCGACCGAGGACGAAGCCATCACCATCGGCCGGGAAATCATCGCGCAATGGGAGCATCCGCGGAAGACAGCGGTCGATCGCGAACCGCCGGAGCCGCCGCTCTACGATCCGGACGAGCTCTATGGCATCCTGCCCGACACGATCAAGAAGAGCTTCGACAGCCGCGAGGTGATCGCCCGGCTGGTCGACGGCAGCCGCTTCCACGAATACCAGCCGGCCTACGGCACGACGCTGATCTGCGGCTTCGCCCATATCTGGGGTTTCCGGGTCGGAATCCTGGCCAACAACGGCGTGCTGTTCAACGACAGCGCACTCAAGGGCGGCCATTTCATCGAGCTGTGCAACCAGAACAACACGCCGATCGTGTTCCTGCAGAACATCACCGGCTACATGGTCGGCCAGGAGTATGAGGCCGCCGGCATCACCAAAGACGGCGCCAAGATGATCATGGCCCAGGCCTGCAGCCACGTGCCGAAATTCACCATCATGTGCCATGCCTCGTTCGGCGCCGGCAATTACGGCATGTGCGGCCGGGCCTATGACGGCCGGCTGTTGTTCACCTGGCCCAACCACCAGATCGGCGTGATGGGCGGCGAGCAGGCCGCCAATACCCTGGTCGAGGTCAAGGTCCGCCAGCTCCAGCGCAAGGGCGAGGTCGCGGGCGACGGCGTGCTGCAGGAGATCCACCGCACGACGCTCGAGGCCTACGAAGACCAGATCTCGGCCTATCATTCGACCTCGGAGCTATGGGACGACGGCATCCTCGACCCCGTCGATACGCGCAACGCACTGGGCATCGCCATCTCGGCCTCGCTCAACGCACCATTCGGTGAGCCGGGTTATGGCGTCTTCCGTTTCTGACGCCTCGTTGCTATTTGGCGGAGCCGGTATAAACAGGGCGGGTCGGCGCCCCGGCGCGCCCGCCCAGGCCGGAGTCTATGGATGAAGAAGTTGGCCGTTCGCCGTCAGGTGTCCCGGTTGCCACGGGAGTTGCGCATCGCGGAGCTGATGACCGCCGCGCGCGCCGTATTCAAGGAGAAGGGTTATGCCGACGCGCTGACCTCGGAGATCGCCGAACGGGCCGGGGTGGTGGAAGGCACGATCTACCGCTATTTCGACAATAAGCGCGACCTGCTGATCAAAGTGCTCGAGCAATGGTACGTCGAGATCATCTCGGACTATGAGAAGCAGTTGAAGCATGTTTCCGGCACCTGGAACCGCCTGCGCTTCATGGTTTGGCACCATCTGTCGGTGCTGCATCTGGAGCCCGTGCTGTGCCGGCTGGTGCTGTTGGAGATGCGACCGGCGCCCGACTATCGCCAGACCATCGTGTTCGACATGAACCGCGAATACACGCTGCGCACGATCGAGATCATCGAGGCGGCGGTCGCGAGCGGCGAGTTCCGGAGCGGCCTGTCGCTCGCCCTGGTGCGCGACATGATCTATGGCGCGATCGAGCATCACACCTGGGCCTATCTGCGCGGCGAAGGCGATTTCTCGGCCGACCAGGTCGCCGACAGCCTGGCCGATATGGTCTATCGCGCGCTCGCGACCCATCCCAGGGTCGAAGCGCCCGTCCCTGACGCCCATCAACTGACCCAGGCGATCGAGCGGCTGGAGAAGATCGCGGACCGCCTAGAGGTCCCTGCCGCTCTGGCAACGAAGCGCAGCGGATTGGCGAAAGCGCGTTCCTAGGATCGGGCCGCCTGGTAGTCGTCCGCCAGTGCGGCGACGAGGGCGGCGGTTGTCGGGATGTCTCGGATCTGGCCGACGCCCTGCCCCGCCGACCAGACGTCGCGCCAAGCCTTGATCTCGCCCGTACCGAAATCAAACGCTTCCGCCCGTTCGGTCCGGTCCGGGTCGACGCCGGCCGCGAGCAGGCTCGGGCGCAGGAAATTGCCCGGCACGCCGCTGACCGCGGGCGTATAGACGATGGCCGCGGCCGTCGAGGCGACGAGCATTGCCTTGTAGCCATCGGGCGCCATGCTTTCGCGCGTCGCGATGAAGCGGGTGCCCATATAGGCGAAGTCGGCGCCCAGCATCCGCGCGGCGGCGACCTGGCGACCGGTCGAGATCGCCCCACCCAGCACGATCGTGCCGTCGAAGAAGCTGCGGATTTCGGAAACGAAGGCGAACGGGTTGAGCAGGCCGCCATGGCCGCCGGCGCCGGCACAGACCGCAATCAGCCCGTCGACCCCGGCGGCGGCCGCCTTTTCCGCGTGGCGCAGGGTGACGACGTCATGGAACACGCGGCCGCCATAGGCCTGGATCGCCTCGATCACGCCGGCGTCGATGCCCAGCGAGGTGATGACCAGGGGCACGCGATGCTCGACGGTGATGCGCAGGTCGGCCGCCAGCCGCTCGTTGTTGCGATGGACCACGAGATTGACGCCGAACGGCGCGATTGCCTCCGACGATGGCACGGCAAGCCGCCCTTCGATCTCGTCGAGCCATGCGGCGTAGCCGTCGCTCGTCCGCTGGTTCAGCGCCGGAAACGTGCCCACGATCCCGGCGCGGCAGGCCTCGACCACCAGATCCGGCCCCGAGACGAGGAACATCGGCGCCGCGATCACGGGCACGCGCAAATCCCATGCGAACGAGCCATTCTTCAACATGCTGTCCTCCTCGTCGACGAGAGTCGATACCAACTAATAAATGCTGCTCAATACCGTATTTCAGCGCTAATCATCGTATTTCTATCGCAAAACCATCCCGCCTCCATGATAGGATAAACAGAATTTATTAGAAAATCCGGAGGAACGTCGCTTGCAGCCCCTACGCGAGGATTCGGCGGGATCGGGACCCTTCGACGGCGCAGCCATGTCGCTGGATTGGCCGCACCCCGGCGTCGCCCGGGCGCGCTTCATCCGGCCCGCCGAGATGAACACGCTCAGCTTCGAATTCCTCGCCGAACTTGGCCGGGTGATCGACACGGCCGAGACCGGGCGGGCCCGGGTGCTGATCTTCACCGGCGAGGGCAGCGCGTTCTGTGCCGGTGCGCATCTGAAATACTTCACCGATCCCGAATCGCCGCTGAACACCCCGATCGGCATCCGCGACCGCTACCTGGTGCCGATCACCCGCCTGTTCGACCGGCTGGAGGCGGCGTCGTTCGTGACCATTGCCGCGATCAACGGCCACGCGCTGGGCGGCGGATTCGAACTCGCGCTCTCGTGCGACCTGCGCGTGATCGCCACCTCGGCCCGCGTCGGGTTGACGGAGGTCCGCGTCGGCGCCTTTCCCGCCGCGGGCGGGGTGCAGAAGCTGCATCGCCTGATCGGGCGCGGCAAGGCGCTGGAACTGATCCTGCTGGGTCGCCAGATCGCAGCCGCGGAGGCCGATCGGCTGGGCCTGGCCTATGCCGTGGTCGAACCGGACGACCTGCCGGCCGCGACCCTGGCCCTGGCACAGGAGGTCCTGCGCGGCGGCCGGTTTGCGGTCGCCCAGGCGAAGGCGAACATCTACCTGTCGGAGAATGTCGATCTGAAGAGCGCACGCGATTTCGGCCTGGAGTCGCTCACGGTGTTGGCCGGCTCGACCGATTGGGCCGAGGGCATGGCCGCCTTCGTCGAAAAGCGCAAGCCCCGGTTCGAGTAGGTCACCAGCCGCCGACTTCGAGCCACTCGTCGAGCAGTTCCAGCTTCTCGACCCCGAAGAACAATTCGCCATCGACCAGGAACGACGGTGACCCGAAGATGCCCCGCGCGATCGAGGCATCGACTTCCTGGCGCAGGAGCAGCGCTGCCTCGCCGCTCGCGAGCCCATCGAGGATCCCGCGCCGATCGGCCGCGTTGCCCAATCCGGCGATCTCGGCCACACGCTCCGCATCGTCGAGCGCGATGTCTTCCATCCAGTAGGCCGCATAGAGTGCCGCCGCGGCGGCGCGCGCGCGATCCGGCGCATGGGTCCGCAGCCAGTGGAACGCCCGGCCCGCCAGCAGCGGGCTCGTCGGCGGCCGGTCGATCGGCCGCGTCAGTACGATCCCGTGGCGCCGCATGTAGCGGGCGGCATCGTGTTTCAGGTAGGCGCCGCGCAAGGGAATATCGAGCATCGGCTTCAGGCCCATGACCTTGAGCACGGTCACGCCGACCAGCATCGAGCGCCAGTCGACCGGCCGCCCGTGGGCCGCCGCCAGCGCGTTGATCCGCAGGCTGGCGAAATAGCCGAACGGTGAGATGAAATCGAAGTAGAAATCGATCGGCGCTGCCGAAGTTTCGCTCATCACCCCGAATGCTCCGATCGATCGTGCCCGGGCATGTTTCCGAGGCGGCGCATCCAATCTTATTGAGTAAGCCTCATCATGTCGATCCCGTCCTCAGATTCGGCGGGATATCGTTATGAAATGCCGCACCGCGACATGGATTTATCCGGGGGAGCGCTCATCCAGGGGCGTGACATTCCGCCGGAAGTGAGCATAGCTTATCAGCAAGCGGCGCGGCCGAAGCCGACGCTGGGTGCCGGCATCATCGGCACGACCAGGGAGGACGAGGAGATGCCCCGTACGGGTTCATCCAGCGGGCAGGTCAACGAGACGACAACCGGCATTCCCGGTATCCGCCAGGCCGGGCGCCTGACCGTCTATGATCTGTTTCGTGCGTCCGTTCGCGCTCATCCGGACAATCTCGCCATCGAAGCCGGCGACAGAAGGATATCGCTGGGAGCGCTCGATCGCCGGGTTCGGCGCCTGGCCAACCGGCTGCATCACAAGGGCATCGGCCGCGGCGACCGGATCGCCCTGTTGTCGGAAAATCGGCCCGAGTTCATCGAATGCATGCTGGCCGCCGCTGTCCTGGGCGCGATCGTGGCATGCCAGAACTGGCGCCTGTCGACCACGGAGCTCGAGCATTGCGTGACCCTCGTTACGCCGAAGCTGGCCATCGTGTCCCCGCGTTTCGCCCCTGCCCTCGCGGCGATCCAGGCCGATGTCACCGAGGTGCTGGAATTCGGTGACGCCTACGAGGCCCTGATCGCCACGGGCGACGAGATGCTGCCCGATGCCGTCGTCGATCCCGAGGATGGCCTGCTGATCATCTATACCAGCGGCACGACCGGCATGCCCAAGGGCGCGCTGATCAGCCATCGCGCCGAGATCGCGCGGATGACCGTGCTGCGCATGGACATGCGGGTGACCGAGGAGGACGCCTTCGTCGCCTGGGCACCGATGTTCCACATGGGCTCGGCCGATCAGGTGCTGGGCGCGCTGATGGGCGGCGCACCGGTCATCGTCGTCGACGGCTTCGATTGCCGAATCATCGTCGACGCGATCCGCGACCACAAGCTCGGCTGGCTGCTGCTGATGCCGGGCACCATCGAGCCGGTGCTCGACATGGTCCGGGCCGAAGGCGTGGTGCCGCGCGGCATCAAGGCGGCGGGCGCCATGCCCGACCTGGTGCCGAAAGCCCTGATCGCCGAGTTCAGCCGCGCGCTGCGCGCGCCCTATCTGAACAGTTTTGGCTCGACCGAGACCGGCCTGCCGCCGGCTTCGCGCCGCCTGTTTCCGCCCGGTGAATTACCCGAAAGCCTGTCCAAACAGCAGAGCTCGCTCTGCGAGGTCCGCCTGCTCGATCTCGATGGCAACGAAGTGCCGGACGGCGAGACGGGCGAGATCGCCATTCGCGGACCGACGGTGTTCAGCGGCTATTGGAACGCGGCGGCCACCAACGCCCGCGACTTCGGCGACGGCGGCTTCCGCATGGGCGACTTGTTCCGCCGGAATTCCGATGGCACCTATGACTTCGTCGACCGGGCGAAATACATGATCAAGTCCGGCGGCGAGAACATCTATCCCGCCGAGATCGAGCGTGTGCTGCTGGCCGACACCCGCATCACCGACGCGGTCATCGTCCGCCGGAAGGACGAGAAATGGGGCGAGGTGCCGGTCGCCTTCGTCTCGACGAGCGATGGCACGCTGACCGCCCACGATGTCGACCAGATCTGCCGCCGCTCGCTAGCCGGCTACAAGCGGCCGAAGGAAGTCCATTTCATCAGTTTCGACACCTTCCCTCGCAGCACGACCGGCAAGATCCAGCGCCACGAGGTCGAGAAATGGCTCTAGGCGAAGGCCTGTCGCCGGATCTCGCCTCGGCCGGCGAGGTTGCCGCCTGGCAAGCTGCCCGTCGCGGCGGCAACGATGTCGTCACCGCCGGCCTGGTCGAGCGCTTCCACGCGACCCTGGGCCGGCCGATCCTGCCGGGCGAGTCCGGCGACCCGGCGCCGCTGGGCCTGCATTGGTGCCTGGCGCCCGAGGCGGTCGAGGCCGACAGCCTGGGTCCGGACGGCTTGCCCGCCGACGGCGGCATCATTCCGCCGATCCGCATCCTGACCGGCATCATGTGGGGCGGTGGCGAGATCGCGTTCCAGCAGCCGTTGCGTGTCGGCGATCCGGTCGAGCGCGTCTCGCGGCTGGTCGGGTTGACCGAAAAGAACGGCCGGTCGGGACGCCTGGTGTTTGCGCGGCTGCAGCACGAGTATGTCGTGCGCGGCCAGGCCTGCGTCAGCGAGGTCCAGACCATCGCCTTCCGCAACCCCGTGGCCGCCCCGCCGCCGCCGGGTCCGGACGAACAGGCCGGCGAGACCTGGGATTTCAGCCGCACCGTCACCCCGACGGAGACGATGCTGTTCCGGTTTTCCGCCCTGACTTTCAACCCGCACCGGATCCATTACGACCAGCCTTACGCGACCGCGGTCGAGCATTTCCCCGGCCTGGTCGTGCATGGGCCGTTGACCGCGGCACTGCTGCTCGACGCCTGTGCCGGGCATGTCGGCGGCGAGGCCGTCGCCCGCTTCCGCGTCAAGGCCGAACGACCCGCCTATGGCGGCAACCGCCTGACCCTGGCCGGCCGCGTCGCCGGCGAGGAGGTCGCGATGGCGGCGCTCGACGAGGCCGGGCGCGTGGTGATGCGCGGTACGGCAACGCTGCGCCGATGACGATGTCGAATTCCTGGCGGAGGCGGAAATGGCTGAGCAGAACCTGCAACGGAACCTGATCTCGCGCGTCAACGTCGGCGACCTGCTGGTGCGCAGCGCCGCCCGGTCACCGAAGCAAATCGCCATCGTCGACGGCGACCGGCGGCTGGGATATCGCGCGCTCAACGACTGGGTGAACCGCACCGCGCACGGGCTGGCGGCGCTCGGCTACCAGCGCGGCGATGCGCTGGGCCTGATGTCGACCAACAATGCCGAATTCCTGGCGACCTATTTCGCCTGCGCCAAGCTGGGCCTGATCTGCGTGCCGATCAACCTGTTCTGGCGCCATACCGAACTGGCTTATGTGCTGGGTCATGCCGCGATCAAGGGCATGGTGGTCGAGGCCGGCCTGCTCGATCAATTGCAGCCCGCACTCGCCGAATGTTCGACCGTCGATCACGTCGTCGTCATCGGCGATCGTCCGGAAGCGGCCGTCGCCGGGCGCCAGTCGCTGGGGTTCGACGACCTGCAGGACGGCATGCCCGCCGCGGAACCCGAGGCCCTGGTCGAGGATCGCGATCCGATCTCCTACCTCTACACCAGCGGCACGACCTCGGCGCCCAAGGGCGTGGTCAGCAGCCATCTGGCGATCTACCTGGAATCGCTTGGCGTGGCACTCGACACGCGCATGACGGCGGACGACCGGGTGACGGCGATTCTGCCGCTGTTCCATACCGCACAGCTGAACGTGATCGCGACCCCGGCGATCGCCGTCGGCGCCACCATTTTCATCCAGCGCGGGTTCGACGCCGCCCGGGTCGCGCATCTGATCGAAGCCGAACGCCTGACCCTGCTATTCGCGCTGCCGATGATGTATCGCGCGCTGCTCGAACAATTGGCCCGGGAGAGCCGCGACGTCGCGAGCCTGCGCCTCGCCATCTACGCCATGGCGCCGATGCCGACCCACGAACTGCGCAACGCGATCGACAAGCTGGGCTGCGACTTCGCCCTGATGTTCGGCCAGACCGAAATGAATCCGCTCTCCGCCTATTTCCGGCCGGAGCACCAATTGAGCCACCCGGGCGCGGTCGGCACACCGTCGGTCAACGTCCAGATCGCGATCATGGACCCGGCCGGCGGCTTCCTCGCCGAGGGGCAATCGGGCGAGATCGTCTATCGCAGCCCGCAGGTGCTGACGGGCTATCTGCACAATCCCGAAGCGACCGACGCCGCCTTCGCCGGCGGCTGGTTCCATTCGGGCGATTCCGGCTATTTCGATGCGGATGGCATCCTGTGGTTCGAGGATCGGTTCAAGGACGTCATCAAGAGCGGCGGCGAGAACGTCGCTTCGATCGAGGTGGAAAAAGCGCTCTATGCCGCCGACCCCGCCGTACAGGAAGTGGCCGTGGTGGGGCTGCCGCACGATCGCTGGGACGAGGCGGTCACCGCCGTCGTCGTGGTGAAGACAGGTGAGGCGCTCGACGAGAAGACGCTGCTGACCAAGGTGCGCGACCATCTGAGCCCGTTCAAATGCCCGAAGCGGGTCATCTTCACCGAGGCCCTGCCAAAGACCGCGACGGGCAAGATCCAGAAAGCGAAATTGCGCAAGGACCTGGTCGATTTCTATCGGACTGACAAATAAAGGTGGCCGGAGGATCGAACGCGGCGTTCCGTCAGGATGAAAGCGGCCCGATCAGAAGTGCCGACGTCTCGCCCAGCAGCCGAAGAAGCAAAGACTTCCGCTCGGTAGCGGGAAGATCATCAAGAGCGATGGGCGGCGGCGTCCAGATAACGAATCCGATAGAGACCGCCGCGGGAAGCGCCAACACGGCCAAGTCAGTTTGCCCCACCAACAATCACGCCCGGGGTCGTGCCCTGTTACTTTAGCTTCGTCCAAATCATTGATTTAGTTGGAGCGGGTGAAGGGAATCGAACGAGTTCGACCCCCTGCCCATCCGTGGATACAATTCTCTCCTCGTGAACTGAGCCTCGGCTTCGCTGGGAAAGGCCCACAATGGCACGCCTGTTTGGTCACCACTTCCTGATTGAGCTGCTTCTGCTCGCCCTTGCCGTGAGCTTTCAACTCCCGAACGCTATCGCCGAGACCACGATCGACCGACCTTGTGATACATGCCTCAGGATTCGGGTCGGACTTCCGCATGTGGTTCGAGGGCCGGCGGCCGACATGGCCGACAATCGCTTTACCGAAATCCAGGTCCCCGGCGGCGGCTTTCGCGGCTTTGACGCCCACGGCGATACCCGTGCGATCGATGGACGGCGCCCGTCGGATATGGGCGGTCCGGAGCGCACCGTGCTTCGTCCGGGCCAGCCTGGAACATCCGATTCATGTGGACAATGGCTGAACCACGCCGAGCTTACCGGCGCCTCCGTTCTCGGCTTCATCCACGATGAAACCGCGTGCAAATACCAGGTTGGCCAAACCCATAAATCCATGTCCGTTGCCACCTCGGCCGATTATGGCCTGACATGGAATAGTCTTGGACAAATCATCACCGGCACCGATGCTCCCGCCGCCAACAGAAACACCGGCGAAGGCGATTGTACCGCCGTCAACGGGGCGGACAGCTATTATTACGCCTACTGTTTCCGCCCGAGAGACGGGGCACTGATCGTCGCACGCGCGCCCGTTTCCGACCCGGGTCCAGGAAACTGGTGGAAGTTCTTCCAGGGCAAATGGGCCCAGCCAGGATTGGGTGGAGACGCAACGCGCCTCATGGCGGGATCAGGTGTCAGTTCGGCCCGCTGGCTGACCTCAGGCCAAGTGGTGCTGACGGGCTGGGTGCGTGGCGGCTTGGGCGTGTTCCTGAGCAGCGATCACACAACGCTTGCGCCTTTGACCGAACCGCTGCTTGCGGTAGATCCCGGAGAGTGGCGACGACCGGCGCCATCGGAACTCATTTTCTATCCGGTCATCCTCGACGCCGGGACAGGGGCCAATCAACTCTCCAATTCATGGATGCTGGTCTATGCCTACATCCAGCCCAATGAAGGCGGCGGTCAAAAATATCTCGTCTTTCGGGATGTTGCGGTGTCCGTCTCCAAGGCGCCCGTTTCCCCGCAGGTCGGCGTGCTACTCGCCCGTTGGAACGACGCAGCCCTGCACGATCGCTGGTCAACGACGGCGGCCGTGCCGGGAAACGATGTCACCTACAAGCTTGAAGCCGCGTCCGGGTATCTGATGACGGCGGCTCCTTCAGGCGAACGGTCGGTCGAGTTGGAGGACTGCGTCAGCGAACGTCCCGGGCATCCGGATCATCTGCTGGCCAAGAGGGGCTTTTGCGAAGCGCACGCCTATCAACGTCTCCGCACTGCAGGGTGGATCTTCACCGCGCAAAAGCCGGGTACCCAGCCGCTCTATCAATGCTACTCCGATGCCGACCATTCGCATTTCGCCGCCAATCAGGCAGATTGTGACGGCAAAGGCCGGATGGAGGCGCTGCTGGGCTATGACCTCGTTGAATAGTCGCAGAGCGCCGCGAACGGACTCGTGCGCAGTTGAAGGCGCGTTGGTGCCGATTCCATACTTGAAAGCGGATCATCGCGAAGCCGCTCAGCCCCGGTGCCAGCCTCATCAGCGTGCACCCGAACGGGTCGGACGGCATGGGACAGATTTAGCGCCCCCAAGAGGGTTGCCCGGAATGGTCGGCCCGCCGGGATCGGACGAGATCCAGACCCAAATAATACAGTCTCATTCCAATCCGCTCTCAGTCAGATAATTTACGCCGGCAGGCGAGCAACCGTATCAATCAGATGGCATCGGGCGCTTCATTTGGCGAGCCGCCCCCAATCTCGCGACAGTTCCGATCAAACCGGCATTTTATCTTTTGCGAGCCCCTTGTCTGGATGGACGTCAGCGATCGCGCCAAGCCAATACGCGACCGTACCAAGAAACTGGGCGGTCTCGAACGGCTTTGACACATAGTCATCCATGCCGGCGGCCAGATAGGTTTCCCGGTCGCCGCGCATCGCGTTCGCCGTCATCGCGATGATTGGCACGTGCCGCCCCGCCCTTTCGTGCGCCCGGATTTCGCGGGCTGCCTGGAGTCCGTCGACGACCGGCATCTGCACGTCCATAAGGATCACGTCGTGGTTGCCGTGCCGCCAGGCATCGATCGCCTGCCGCCCGTCCGATGCCAGTTCAACCTCATGACCGGCACTGGACAACAGGGCGAACGCGATCTGCTGGTTGATCAGATTGTCATCGACGACAAGGATTCGGCCGATGCCCCTACTTGGCACCACGGCGCTGATCGCGGGATCGGGAACGATTTCTCCATCGAACTCGCCGCCGACCAGGCGCAGGAGGCAATCGGACAGGGCCTTTCGACGGATAGGCTTGGTGAGGACAGCATCGAAGCCGAGTGTGGCCGCGGCGCTGCCTTGCGGCACGCTCGCCGACGAGAGGAGGACAAGCTTGGGCTGCGGCCAGTCCTTGCCGACGCGGATCTTCTCGGCCAGATCCTCACCTGAAAGGATCGGCATCGTATGGTCGGCCACCACGATATCGAAGGGAGTGCGGGCGCGTCGGGCCGCGAGGGGGGCCTGGAGTGCCGCGATCGCGTTTGGGGCCTCCTCGACGATCATTCCTTGTGAGCCGAGCTGTCGGCTGACGCTGGTCCGGTTCATCGCGATGTCGCCGACGATCAGAACCCGTATACCGGCGAGCGGCTCCGATGTAGGCGATGCCTGCGCTGCGCGCCCAGTCGCCGTCGGCAACGACAACTCGATCCAAAAAATGCTCCCGCCGCCGGGCCGGTCGTCGACGCCGATCTGGCCCCCCATGTGTTCGACCAACTGCCTGCAGATCGCCAGCCCAAGCCCGGTCCCACCGAAGCGCCGGGCGATCGAACTATCGGCCTGTTCGAACTTCTGGAAGAGTCTTGCCTTGGCAACATCGTTCAGACCGATCCCGGTGTCATGGACCTCAAGGCGAATGCTGGTCCGGCCCGGACCGTCGGGAACGGTTTGCGCTTCGACGGCGACGAAGCCGCGGTCGGTGAATTTGATGGCGTTGGAAACGAGATTGAGGACGATCTGGCGGAGACGGGCCGGGTCCCCGCGCAACGGGTTCCGCGTGGATTCGTCAAGCAACACCGCCAGTTCCAGTTCCTTCTCTTGAGCTTTCGGCGCCATGAGTTCGACCGCGTCCTCGATCATCGTCTCGAGACTGAAGTCGATTTCCTCAAGTTCGCACTTGCCGGCTTCCAGCTTCGAGATGTCGAGGATGTCGTTGATGATCGCGAGCAGGGAATCGGCGGAGAGGCGAACGGCTTCGGCAAATCTCCGCTGTTCCGGAGCAAGAGATGTGCGCAACAACAGACCATTCATGCCGATGATGCCGTTCATCGGCGTCCGGATTTCGTGGGACATGTTGGCGAGGAATTCCGACTTGGCGCGGTTCCCGGCTTCAGCGGCTTCGCGCGCCTGCTCCTCGACGGTCTTCTGCCGTTCGACCTCGGCCAACAAGGATCTGACCTTGTGGTTCGACAGAAGCTGGTCGACCATTTGGTTGTAGCCATGAAGCACCACGGATGTCATGGCGATGCCGTGCAGGAAGATCAATCCGGCGAAGATTATGTAGGCTGTGTCGCCGGTCGCGGCTGCCGCGATCAGCAGAGGGAAGCTTCCGAGGTAGATCTGGCAAAGCGTGGTTCGCGGAACCGTGTTGTTGCGGGCGGCCAAGCCCGAGACGAACCCCGACCACGTGGTAACGACGATGAAATGCACGACTGGATCTGGCACTAAATACACAACAAGACCCAAATAGCCCCAGCACATACCCATTGCGAGGGCACCAATGGCATGTCGCCGGACCCAGACGTCCGGAGCGTCTCGAAGCCGATGGCGACGATAGCGATGGACCAGCAGCAGGCGCCAAGCCGAGACACAGACCGACAGACCGATACACCACAGCAGCCACCCGGCATGGGATCGGTACCAGGACATCCCGGCAATACCCACAAGGCCACACATCCCGACCGCGAGAGGGGCCATTTGCTGGAAGAGGCTGTCGATCAAATGCCTCTGAATACCCGGCGGCAGCGAACGGCTGGGCAGGCGGAGCCCGGAGAACGATAGCGAGGGGTCTTGCCGGATCGTAGCCCGCTCGACATCCGGCTGGCTGTTGTCGTCCATCGGTTTCCTCCAGTGACCGCGGAAATAGTGGCTGAATAGAATGAAGTACGGATTAAGGTTGAGCCCCTGCATTTCGTCCGACCGACGGCCTTGTCACAGCGTCTGTTGACGGCTTACGGCGGCCCCGCTCGCTTCGTCGGCGACCGCCTAGCATTGGTCGTTTCCATGCACTTGGGCTGCTTCCGGGCGTGAGTCCGACGTCTGCCATTGCCCCACCAATGCCCGGAAGCGAAACGGCAAAAAGCCCCCCCGAACGTCTATTCGAGAGGGACTTGAACCGCTGACACGAGTGCTGGGCAGCGCGGGCGTCGTCGCTACGCGACCTGCTGGTGCGGCCGCTGTCCACCCAGGACCGTGTGGCGGCCAGCGGGGCCTGCCCCGATCGGCGGCGACTGGAGGGATCGACCCTGCGCGCTATGCGGTCGAACATTGATCTGTTGTTAAAATCATGCGCGCAAGCTTCCTGGATCATGGATGGGCGATAACCCGGAAACATTCGCGTGTGCAAGCAACTGGCGACGCCCTCTGAGCGTCGGGCGGTCGATCTCGAACGACAGAACCTGTCCGAAGAAATTTCGCGACTCGAGAGGTGGTTCGTCTGTCTGATTCCCGATGGATTGGGACCCGTCGCATCGGCCCTCGCGATGGCGCGGCGGTTGGGCGCGACCGCGTTGCTCGCCCGGGCGCTCTCGCTTTCAGCGCGGGTCGAACTGGTCGAAGGGCGCCACGACACCGGCATAGCCACGATCGAAGAGGCGCTTGCGGTTTTCGCGGGCCTGGATGGCGATGTCGCCGCGCAATTGGCCGGTCCGCATGCCGAGGCGTGGCGCGTCGCCGGGAACGCCCAGGTGAAATTCGGCAACATAGCGGCGGCGCTGCCGCTGCTGGAGCGATCGATCGAGATTGCGCAGCGGGGCCTCGACGGCGAATTGACGGATGGCGACGTTCCCCGTTCCATTCCTGCTGCCAGCGCGCTCGTCCGCAGCCTCAACAACATGGGCTTCGCGTTGACGAGCATGCGCGAGATGGTCGGTGCCGCGGAGGCGCTCCAGCGGGCGTTGGAGGTCGCCGACACCTATCCCGAGACCCTTCTCGATGTGCCGGAAGACATCATCTTCACCATCGGCAACCTGGTCGCCCTCCTGCAACAGGCGGCACGCGACCGGATTGCCGTCGGGGAAAATCCTGCCGAGGAACTGTCGCGAGCCCGGAGCCTCCTGGAGACGCGGGCGGCCAGGATCATCGCTGCCGACAAGGCGCAAAACGCCAAATCGTCGAAAGTGACGCCGAGCGCGCAACGGGACTATGTGGAGGCGCTCAGTCGCAATCTGCTGCTGGAAGGCAGGGCGGAGGACGCGCTCCGGTGCTTCCAGACATTGATGGAAGAGGCCGGCGAAGATCAGTGGCAAGAAGGCACCGTTCAACGAGGCCTGGCGGAAGCCCTGCTGGCTCTGGGCCGCCCCGCCGAGGCGTTGGTTCATGCTCGCGCTGCCCTTGCCGCCCATGACCGGAACGAAGAGGTCGTCGACCGGGCGGCGGTGCTCCTCGTCCTGTCGCATGTGCAGCGCGCGCTGGGCGACGCGCAGGGAGCGCTAACCAGCATCGAGGAGCACCATCGGCTGCGCGCCCGCCTCGATGCCTCGGCGGCCAGACAATATGCGCTGCACATGGCGGCGCGGATCGGTCTCGAACGGGCACGGGCGGAGGCCGAAGCGCAACGGCACATCGCCAATGAACTCGATCTGTTAAATGGCCGATTGATGAAGCAGGCCTTGGCGCTTACCAGCGCCCACGCCGAGGCGGAGCGGGCAAACCTGGCCAAGTCGGCGTTCCTCGCCAACATGAGCCATGAGCTGCGCACGCCGCTCAACGCGATCCTGGGATTTTCCGAGATGCTGCACGACGGTTATGCGGGTGCGCCCGGACCCGCCTGGGTCAGTTATGCCGGTCATATCAACGACGCCGGCCGGCACCTGCTCTCGGTCATCAACGACGTGCTCGACCTGTCGAAGATCGAGGCCGGCCGGGTCGATCTGGCGCTCGAACCGGTGAAGCTGGCCGACATCTTCGGTTCATGCCGGGAATTGATCGCGCCGATGATCGAGAAGGGAGAACTGGCCCTGTCGATCGACTGCGACCCGCCGGGGTTGGAAATTCCGGCCGACCGGGTTCGCTTGAGGCAAATCCTGCTGAACCTTCTGTCGAACGCCACCAAGTTCACGCCGGCGCAGGGTCGGATCGCGCTGTCGGCGCGTCGTGCGAGCGGCGGTTTCGTCGAGATCGTCGTCGAGGATAGCGGGAGCGGCATGACCGAGGACGAACTCAAGATCGCGCTCGAGATCTTCGGACAGATCGACAGCACCGTCGCCCGAAAGCACGAGGGCTCGGGCCTGGGACTGCCGATCGCAAACGGCCTGGCCGAACTCCATGGCGGCTCGCTGGTCGTGCGCAGCCGGAAAGGCAGCGGCACGACCGTGACCGTATCCCTTCCGTCGGCCCGCGCGTGAGACGGCTCAGGCGATAATGCCAAGCTGCGCCCGCCGGCGTCGTATTGGAAGGAGTTGCCCGACGGGAACTGACAGCAGGGATGGTTTCGTCTAAGTCGTTTATTGGAGCGGGTGAAGGGAATCGAACCCTCGTCGTAAGCTTGGGAAGCTTCTGCTCTACCATTGAGCTACACCCGCGTCGGACCCCGGGGGCCGAGCGTACCACCGATGCGTCTCGGGGCACGGCGGCGGACTATAGGGAGCGGCCTTGGGCCTGGCAAGAGGGTTGGACGGCGGTCGGCATCGGCTTGGCCGGGGGTTGTCCGCGGCGGGGGGAGCGGCGCAAGACAGAGGAGCCATTCGGCACGACCGGGCTTGCATCCGTCCGGCTCCGCCCCCACCCTCTCTCGAAAGAATGCCCGGACCGGACGCCCGCCCGGCGAAGAAGTGAACGCCCATGTATTCTGAGACGACCCGCGACATCCGCGTTACCGTGCGCCCGAGCTACCTCGAAGACCAGTCCTCACCCGACGAGAATCATTTCGTCTGGGCCTATCGGGTGCTCATCGAGAATCTGGGCCAGGAGACCGTGCAGCTACGCAGCCGCCATTGGCGCATCACCGACGGGGTCGGTCGTCGCCAGGAGGTGAAGGGCGCCGGCGTGATCGGCGAACAACCGGTGCTGGCGCCCGGCCAATCGTTCGAATACCAGAGCGGCACGCCGCTCTCGACCTCGTCCGGCATCATGGACGGCACCTATCAGATGGAGACGTCGGAAGGCGAGGCGTTCGACGTGCGCATCCCCGCTTTCTCCCTCGACTCGCCCCATCAGCCAACCCAACGGCACTAGCGCCTCATCCCCATTGCCCTAGATATGCCATGGGGGCTCCGGTATCAGCGGAGCGTTAGCCTTCGAAGGAACCAATATGTCGGATCATCCGATCGAGAAGCCCGACCGGGCCGAGGCCGAAGCCGCCGTGAGGACGTTGCTGCGCTGGGCGGGCGACGACCCGGCGCGCGAAGGCCTGACAGGCACGCCCGACCGGGTCGTGCGCGCGTTCGAGGAATGGTTCGCCGGGTATGACCAGGACCCGCATGCGATCCTGGAACGGACCTTCTCCGAGGTCGAAGGCTATGACGAGATCGTCTTCCTGAAGGACATCCGCTTCGAAAGCCATTGCGAGCACCATCTGGCACCGATCATCGGCCGGGCGCACATCGCCTATCTGCCGGACCGCCGGGTCGTCGGCATCTCCAAGCTGGCCCGCCTGGTCGAGATCTACGCCAAGCGCTTGACCATCCAGGAAAAGATGACGGCCCAGATCGCCAATACCTTGAACGAGGTGCTGCAGCCGCGCGGCGTCGCCGTCGTCATCGATGCGGCGCACCAGTGCATGACCACGCGCGGCGTCCACAAACCGGGCGTGTCGATGATGACCAGCCGCATGCTGGGCGCGTTCCGCGACGACGCGACCACGCGGCGGGAATTCCTGGCCATGCTCAACACGCCCAACCATTCGGCCAACGTCTGATGGCCGCGGCCCTCGACGACCGCGCCCTGCTCGACCGGCTGATCGGCTTCGACACGACCTCGGTCAAGTCAAACCTGGCCTTGATCGACTGGGCGGCCGACTATCTCGACGGCCACGGCATCAAGGCGCACCTGACCTATGACGAGGGGCGGCAGAAGGCCAACCTGTTCGCGACGATCGGTCCGGAGATCCCCGGCGGCATCGTGCTGTCGGGCCATACCGACGTGGTGCCGGTCGAGGGCCAGGCCTGGTCGAGCGACCCGTTCCGCATGGAAGAGCGCGACGGCAAGCTGTTCGGCCGCGGCACCGCCGACATGAAGGGCTTCATCGCCCTGGCACTTGCCCGGGTGACGCGATTCAAGCAGCAGGCCCGGCGCATGCCGGTCCATTACGCCTTTTCGTTCGACGAGGAGATCGGCTGCCACGGCGTGCGGCACCTGCTGGCCGACCTGCCGACCGGCGAGCGCCGCCCGCGCCTCGCCATCATCGGCGAGCCGACGCTGATGACCGTCGCCACCGCGCACAAGGGGGCGACGATCCTGACGACCCGCATCACCGGGCTCGAAGGCCATTCGAGCGCGCCGGACAAGGGCGTGAACGCGATCATGGCCGGCGCCGAGATCCTGCAGCTGATCGGCAAGCTCGCCGAGGAGCGGCGGACCAACCCGATCGAAAACAGCCCGTTCGAGCCGCCCTACACCACCTTCAACGTCGGCGTGATCGAGGGTGGTGCTGCCCACAACATCGTCGCGCGCGATTGCCGCATCGTCTGGCAGTACCGGCTGATGCCCGGCGACCACGACCACGACATCCACGAGCGGCTCGACCGTTTCGTCACCGACGATCTGCTGCCGCGGATGCGGGCGATCCATCCCGGCGCCACCGTCGTCACCGACGTCGAGATCGACCTGCCCGGCCTGGTGCCCGAACCGGACGGCGCCGCCGAGGCGCTGGTGCGCGAGCTGACCGGCGCCAACGGCACCAGCGTCGTCTCGTTCGGCACCGAGGCCGGCCTGTTCCAGGAAGCCGGCATGAGCGCCGTCGTGTGCGGCCCGGGCTCGATCGAGCAGGCCCACAAGCCCGACGAATTCATCTCGCTCGACCAATATGCCCAGGGCGGCGCCTTCCTGGATCGCTTGGGGGACTGGGTCGCCCGACAGTGAATTCGAGAGCAAGGCCCGGATGTCGGGCCTGCCTCGGATAGGCGATGCTCCGGATGACCAGAAGGACGTGAGGCCCCTCGCCCCGTCCCTTGCATCAGGAGACGGAACATGCAGGCCATGACCCAGGAGAAGACCGCGCCCGCCATCGAAGCCAAGCCGTTCGCGTCCGACGAAGCGCGCTGGCAAGCCGTATGCGACCGCAACCGCGCGGCCGACGGACAGTTCTATTTCGCCGTCGCCACGACCGGCGTCTATTGCCGGCCGAACTGCGCCGCGCGCCAGCCCCGGCGCGAGAACGTGCGCTTCTACGACACGATCGCGGCAGCCGAGGCCGCGGGCTTCCGCGCCTGCAAGCGCTGCCGTCCGACCGGCAAGTCGATCGAGCAGACCCAGGCCGACGCGGTCCAGCGCGCCTGCCGCATGATCGACGAGGCCGAGACGCCGCCGACCCTGAACGTCCTCGCCGAGGCGGTCGGCATGAGCCCGTTCCATTTCCATCGGGTGTTCAAGGCGGTGCTGGGCCTGACGCCCAAGGACTATGCGGCCGCCCGCCGGCTCGAACGGCTGAAGCAGGAACTCGACGACGGTACGCCGGTGTCCCAGGCGATCTATGGCGCCGGGTTCGGCTCGTCGAGCCGGCTCTACGAGACGACCCACGCGACGCTCGGCATGACGCCGGCTGCATTCCAGCGCGGAGCCAAGGGCAAACAGATCGATTGGACCGTAACTGCGACCGCCCTCGGCCCGCTGCTGATCGCGGCGACCGGCGACGGGGTCTGCATGATCGAGTTCGGCGAGAACGAAGCGGTGCTGGAGGGCGAGCTGGCCCAGCGCTTCCCGTCGGCGCAGCGCAGCCGGGCCGATGCGGCACTGGATCGTCACGTCGCCGCCGTCACCGCCTATATCGAGACCCCGTCCCGTGGGCTCAGCCTGCCGCTCGACGTCCAAGGCACGGCGTTCCAGCGCCGGGTCTGGCGTGCCCTTCAGGAGATCCCACCCGGCCGGACCGCGAGCTACGGCGAGGTCGCCGCCACCTTGGGCCAGCCGACGGCCGCCCGCGCCGTTGCCCGCGCCTGCGCCACCAACGAGATCGCGCTCGCCATCCCCTGCCACCGGGTCGTTGGGTCCGACGGCCGGCTTGCCGGCTACCGCTGGGGCCTGGAGCGCAAACGGGCGCTGCTCGCAGGGGAAAAGAAGGCGGGGTAGTAAGGCGTCGACTGGCGCGCTTTGGACTTGGCCTCGTCTGCGGAAGCGGTTAACGCTTGGACGAGGCCGTTCCAAAGAAAAGGTAAGCGACAAGCGATGAACAGCTGGACCAGTGCGACCAACAGCCTGTTGCTGGCTTTTCCAGCCCTGTTCTCGATCGTCAACCCGATCGCCTGCGCCCTGATCTTCAGCCAGCTGACCGCCGACAATACACCGGTCGAACGTCGCCTGCTGGCCGGCAAGGTAGCACTCTACGCCACCTTCATCATGCTGGCCGCGCTCTGGCTCGGCACGGCGGTGATGAATTTCTTCGGCATCACCTTGAGCGCGCTGCGGCTCGCCGGCGGGCTGGTCGTGGTCGCCAGCGCCTGGGGCCTGCTGTTCGCGCCAGAGCGGCAGGAAGCGCGCAAGCAGGAGCAGGCCGTGCACGCGGCCAATCCCGAAGATGCCGCCTTCTTCCCGCTGACCATGCCGTTCACGACCGGTCCCGGCACGATCTCGGTCGCCATCACCCTGGGCTCGAACCGGCCGTCCGGCGTGCATGAACTGATCCCGTTCTTCCTGGGCAATTCCGGTGCGGCGGTGCTGATGGGCCTGGTGATCTGGGGCATCTATCGCTATGCCGACCGCCTGTCCAAGTTCCTGGGCCAGACCGGTACACGTATCTTCACGCGACTGTCGGCGTTCATCCTGCTGTGCATCGGGGCGCAGATCCTGCTGAACGGCGCCGAGGACGCGCTTCGACCGCTGTTCCTGGGTCGCCTCGATCAGCACTAGGATCGAAACCCGCGCGGGAGGCCCTGAGAAAATGACGCTGGCCGAGGACACTGTTGCTGCTGCTGCTTGACGACCGATCGGGTGCACGACCTCGGCCGTGATCCATGAAATCGACACGGAAACCCCGCCTGCCGCCGCCATGATACGCGGATCGGCCTGACTGCTTCCCGTCCCTGCTTTGGAGGCCCGCATGTGGCAACCCGCCACCGCCTATCCCGATCCCGCCGTTCAGATCCTGCACCCGAGCTTCGCCAAATATCGCATCACCCTGGCTGCGGTCGAGCGGCTGTCGACCGGCTGTCGCTGGGCAGAGGGACCGGTCTGGTTCGGCGACGGACGCTATCTGCTGTGGAGCGACATTCCGAACGACCGGATCCTGCGCTGGGACGAGGAAACCGGCGCCACCAGTGTCTTCCGCAAATCCTCGAACTTCGCCAACGGCCATACCCGCGACCGGCAAGGCCGCCTGATCAGCTGCGAGCATGGCGGCCGGCGCGTGACCCGGACCGAATATGACGGGACGATCACGGTGCTGATCGATCGGTTCGACGGCAAGCCGCTGAATTCGCCCAACGACGTGGTGGTGAAGTCGGACGACACGATCTGGTTCTCCGATCCGCCCTTCGGCATCCTCGGCGACTACGAGGGCCACAAGTCGCCCCAGGAATTGCCGCAGAACCTCTATCGCTTCGATCCGCGCACCGGCGAGACGACCGTGGTCGGCGGCGAGATCGAGGGACCCAACGGCCTCGCCTTCTCACCGGACGAAAAAATCCTCTATGTCGTCGAGTGCCGTACCACGCCGCGCCATATCCTGGCCTATGACGTGGTCGACGGCGCCCGGCTCGCGAACCGGCGCATCCTGATCGATGCCGGCCCGGGCACGCCGGACGGCTTCCGCGTCGACGAGGACGGCAATCTCTGGTGCGGCTGGGGCATGGGCGACCCGGCGCTCGACGGCGTCATGGTGTTTGCGCCGACGGGCGAACCGATCGGGCGCATCGCCTTGCCCGAGCGCTGTGCCAATCTGTGTTTCGGCGGGCGCAAGCGCAACCGCCTGTTCATGGCGGCGAGCCAGTCGGTCTACGCCCTCTACGTCAATACCCGGGGTGCCGCCTGCTGGTGAGTTACGGCGGCGGCGGTGCGGCCACGCGTTCGACGATCCAGCCGGCACCGTCACCGAGCGTCACTTCGATCACACCACCCTGCCATCCCCGGCGATAGGCCGGCGGCTCCGGCAGGCGGATCAGCGCGGCGGACGCAATCTGCCCGACCAGGGTGGTGTTGGTCGTGCTGAGGCCGATGCCGCTGGTCGGCGCGCCGGGCAGGCGAGGCGAACCCTCGGCGTCGATCTGTTCGGCCGCTACACGCGAGCCGTCCGGCATGACCAGGGTCGCGGCCCGGATGGCGGAGGTTTCCAGCGCGCGCACCTCAATCACGTCGATGTCCCGGCCGGTCACGAAATGCGCCTTGACCTCGCCGAAGCGCGGCGCCAGGTCGGCCGGCACAGGCGGGGCCGTGCAAGCACCCAGGCCCAGCACAGCCGGGAGAATCATGCGCCTGGCCAGCGACCGGACCGTCATCGCGTCAGAGCAGGAACGGCGGGAACGACAGCTCGATCTGCCGCTGGAGCTGCCGGTCGAGATCGGCCATCAGATCACGCGTCAGCTCGTACCAGACCTTGTCGCGCTCGTTGAGCGTGATGCCCTCCGGCACGCTACGGCTGATCGAGGCCTCCGCGGTCGCAGTCCGCTCGGCGATGCCCTGCGGGTCGATGAGCTGAACTAGCACCGCGACATGGCCGTCGTAGCGCTCGTTCTGCTGGGTGGTGAAGACGGCCTTCAGGCCTTCCTTTTTCTTCAGGTCGGACTCGCGCACGCTCGCGTCCAGGATGGTGAAGCGCGCGACGAAGCCGGTTGTGGGACCGACCGCCAGCAATCGGTCGTGCGCCCAGTTCTCCAGCGCGCGCTGCGGCGGCACCGGGAATTCGTGCTCGACGTCCGGCTCCTGGAACGTCGGCCGGAACTGGCTGTCGACCTGAACCTGGCTGACGTTGAGGCGGAACGGCGGCAGCGCCAGGAAATGGATGTCGGCGAATTTCGGCGGCGGCGGCGGCGCGCTGGCGCAGGAGGCCGCGGTCGCCACCAGGGCGACGGCGAGGAGCTGACGAAGACGATGGGACATGATGCGACGGACAAGCCTGCGATCGGAGACAGCGGAAAAGCGCTAGCCCGGACACTGGCATGCCGGCGCGGGCGGTTCAAGCCGTCGACCGCGACGAAGCGCCGCGCGGATAGAAATCTAGCGTTACAGTTCGGCCGGATCGAGACATCAAGCGGGAACATGAGCGCCGCTACCATCCCCTCGCCCGGGCCGCCCGCGCTTTTTTTTGATTCCGGACGGCCTGCAATTTTCTGGACGGGTTCGGGCACGGTTCTGCGATCTTGACGTTGATGGTGCAGGGCCGATGGCTGTGCCGAAAGCGGCTCGTCGGGCCGGACGGACTTTTCAAGGCCATTGTGGGAAGGCGACGAATGGATCTTCAGGGTGACCAACCGAGGCCGAGGCCCTCCGGGCAACCCGCCGCCGTCGCCACTCTCGCCCGCCGCTCCTGGTTGCGGCCGATTCTCTGGTTGCTGCTGCTGACCGTCATCGCGCTCGTCGCCTGGCATTTCCTTGGTGGCGGGGGGCAGGGCAAGCCCGCCCGGAACGCGGACAGCGCCGCCCAGCCGGTCGGCGTCGCAACCATCGCCACAACCGACCTCCACGTCCTGCTCAACGGCCTGGGCACGGTGACACCGCTCGCGTCCGTCACGGTCAAGACCCAGATCGCCGGCCAGCTGATGAGCGTCGGCTACCAGGAAGGACAGACCGTCAAGAAGGGCGATTTCCTGGCCCAGATCGACCCCCGCCCCTATCAGGTCGCGCTGGAGCAGGCCCAGGGCCAGTTCGCGCGCGACACCGCACTGCTGAAACAGGCCCAGACCGACCTCAAGCGATTCGAGACGCTCAACCGGCAGAACAGCATCTCCAAGCAGCAGTACGAGGATCAGGTCTATCTGGTGCAGCAGGACCAGGCGACCCTGATCACCGACCAGGCGGCGATTGACAGCGCCAAGCTGAACCTCGCCTATTGCCATATCGTCTCGCCGGTCGACGGCCGCGTCGGCCTGCGCCTGATCGATGCCGGCAATTATGTCCAGACCAGCGATGCGACCGGCCTGGTCACGATTACCCAGACCAAGCCGATGACGGTGATCTTCACGGTGGCGGAAGACAACGTGCCGGCCGTCGCCAAGGGCATGCAGGCGGGCCCATTGCCGGTGACCCTGTTCGACCGGGCCAACACGACCCAGGTCGCGGCCGGCACATTGCAGACGATCGACAATGCCATCGATACGACGACGGGCACGGTCAAGCTGCGCGCACAGTTCGCCAACGACGACAACGCCCTGTTCCCCCAGCAGTTCGTCAATGCCCAGTTGCTCGTCCAGACCGTGAAGGGCGCCATCGCGGCACCCGTCGCGGCCGTGCAGCAGGGCGCGCCCGGCGCCTTCATCTATCTGGTGAAGCCCGACAACACGGTCGCGGTGCAACTGGTCAAGACCGGCATCTCCGACAGCGGCATGATCCAGATCACCGACGGGCTGAAGGCCGGCGACCAGGTGGTCGTCGACGGGTCGGACCGGTTGCGCGACGGCGCCAAGATCACCATTCCGCCCCCGCCCGGATCCACGCCCGACCAGGTCCCGGCAAAGCCGAACGGCGCCAAGGCCGGACATAAAGGATGAGCCCATCCCGTCCGTTCATTCTGCGGCCGGTCGGCACCTCGCTGCTGATGGCGGCGATCCTGCTCGTCGGCATCGTCGCCTATCGCTTCCTGCCGATCTCAGCCCTGCCCGAGGTCTCGTACCCGACCATCCAGGTCCAGACCTTCTACCCGGGCGCCAGTCCCGAGGTGATGGCGACCGCCGTCACCGGACCGCTGGAGCGTCAGTTCGGCCAGATGCCGGGCCTGAACCAGATGTCGTCGATCAGTTCGGGCGGCGCGTCGGTCATCACTTTGCAGTTCAACCTGGACCTCGACCTCGACGTGGCCGAGCAGGAGGTGCAGGCGGCGATCAATGCCGGCAACAGCCTGCTGCCCAGCGACCTGCCGGCGCCGCCGATCTATGCCAAGGTCAATCCGGCGGACACGCCGATCCTGACCATCGCCGTTTCGTCCAAGACCATGCCGCTGACCAAGATCGAGGATCTGGTCGACGTCCGCCTGGCGCAGAAGATCTCGCAGCAGCCGGGTGTCGGCCTGGTCAGCATCAGCGGCGGCCAGCGCCCGGCCGTACGCGTCGTGGTCAACCCGCGCGCCATGGCCAGCTACGGCCTGGCGATCGACGACATCCGCACCATCATCGGCAACCAGAACGTCAATACGCCGAAGGGCAGCTTCGACGGCCCTACGCAATCGACGACGATCAACGCGAACGACCAATTGCAGAGCGCCGACCAGTATCGCGGCCTGATCCTGGCCTATAAGAACGGCCGGCCGATCCACCTGTCCGACATCGGCACGGTCGAGGACGGGGCCGAGAACACCGAGCTGTCGGCCTGGGCCGATCGCACGCCGTCGGTCATCCTGAACGTGCAGCGCCAGCCCGGGTCGAACGTGATCCAGGTGGTCGACGGCATCAAGGCGCTGCTGCCGAAATTCCAGGCGACCCTGCCCGCCGCCCTCGACGTGCGCGTGCTGACCGACCGGACCACGACGATCCGCGCCTCGGTCTCCGACGTGGAGTTCGAGCTGGGCCTGGCGGTGGCACTGGTCGTGCTCGTCATCTTCCTGTTCCTGCGCAACCTGCCGGCGACCCTGATCCCCAGCCTGTCGGTGCCGCTGTCGCTGGTCGGCACCCTCGCCGCCATGTACATGCTGGGCTTCAGCCTCGACAACCTGTCGCTCATGGCGCTCACCATCTCGACCGGCTTCGTGGTCGACGACGCGATCGTCATGATCGAGAACATCGCGCGCTACGTGGAAAAGGGCGAAACGCCGCTGAATGCCGCCTTGCGCGGGTCCGAGGAGATCGGCTTCACGATCATCTCGCTGACCGTGTCGCTGCTGGCGGTGCTGATCCCGCTGCTGTTCATGGGCGACGTGGTCGGACGGCTGTTCCACGAATTCGCCATCACGCTCGCCGTCACCATCGTGCTGTCGGCCGTAGTCTCGCTGACGCTGGTGCCCATGCTGTGTGCGTTGCTGGTCAAACACCGGCCGGAGGCGAGCCGCAACCGGTTCGACCTATGGGCGGAGCGGGCGTTCGACCGGCTGATCGACCGCTACGGCCATGCGCTGAACTGGGTGCTGGACCGCCAGGTCGCGACCTTGATCGTGGCCGTGCTGACCCTGGGCCTGACCGTGGTGCTGTACGTCTGGATCCCGAAAGGCTTCTTCCCGGTCCAGGATACCGGCGCGCTGCAGGGCATCTCGCAAGCCTCGCAAAGCATCTCGTTCGGCGCCATGGCGGCCAATCAGCAGAAGCTGGCCGACGTCATCCTGAAGGATGCCGACGTCGACGACCTGTCGTCCTTCATCGGCGTCGACGGCAGCAACAACACGATCAATGCCGGGCGCCTGCTGATCAACCTCAAGCCGCGCGACCAGCGGACCGCGAGCGCCAGCGAGATCATCCGGCGCCTCGACGACGAGGTCCAGCAGGTCACCGGCATCCAGCTCTATCTGCAGCCGGTCCAGGATCTGACGATCGATTCGACGGTCAGCCGTGCCCAATACCTGTTCTTCCTGGAAAACCCGGACAACACGCTGTTCGACACCTGGCTGCCGAAGCTGGTGGCGCGCCTGCAGCAGTTGCCGGAATTCGCCGATGTGGCGAGCGACCTGCAGGAACATGGCAAGGCGCTGGACCTGACGATCGACCGGGCGACGGCGGCGCGCTTCGGCATCACACCCGCGACGGTCGACAACGCGCTCTACGACACGTTCGGCCAGCGCATCGTCTCGACCCTCTATACCCAATCGAGCCAGTACCGCGTGATCCTGCGTGCCGAGACCCAGGATGCGAAGACCGTGCAACAGGCGCTCGACGGGCTCTATCTGCCGTCGGCGACCTCGACCACGACGCAAGTCCCACTGTCGGCAATCGTCACAGCGACCGAGCGCAGCAATCCGCTGTCGATCCAGCACCTCGGCCAATTTCCGTCGACCAGCATCTCGTTCAACCTCGCGCCCGGCGCATCGCTGGGCCAGGCCGTGACCGAGATCGACCAGGCGGAAAAGGACATCGGTCTGCCCGATACGTTCCTCACCGCCTATCAGGGCGCGCTGTCCGCGTTCCAGGCGTCCCTGTCGAACGAGCTGATGCTGATCGTGGCGGCGTTGGTCGCGGTCTATGTCGTGCTGGGCGTGCTCTACGAGAGCTTCATCCACCCGATCACGATCCTGTCGACCCTGCCGTCGGCCGGCGTCGGCGCCCTGCTGGCGCTCCGGCTGTTCGGATCGGACCTCGACATCATCGGCATCATCGGCATCATCCTGCTGATCGGCATCGTGAAGAAGAACGCGATCATGATGATCGACTTCGCGCTGGTCGCCGAGCGCGAGGAGGGCAAGCATCCGCGCGACGCGATCTACCAGGCCTGCCTGCTGCGCTTCCGCCCGATCTTGATGACCACGATGGCGGCGCTGCTGGGCGCCTTGCCGCTGATGCTGGGCCACGGCACCGGATCGGAACTGCGCCAGCCGCTGGGCGTCGCCATCGTCGGTGGCCTGATCTTCAGCCAGGTGCTGACGCTCTTCACCACGCCGGTGATCTATCTGGCGTTCGACCGGATCGCCGTCTGGACGTCCAGGCGCTTTCAGGGTGACCGGGCGGCGCGGCCGTCATGAACATTTCCGCCCCCTTCATCGCGCGGCCGATCGCGACCACGCTCCTGACCATCGCCATCGCGCTCGCAGGCTTCCTGGCCTATGCGAAGCTGCCGGTCGCCCCCCTGCCCGAGGTCGATTTCCCGACCATCTCGGTCTCGGCCCAATTGCCCGGAGCCAGTCCGGAAACGGTCGCGACCAGCCTGGCGAGCCCGCTGGAGCGCCATCTGGGCCAGATCGCCGACGTGACCGAGATCACGTCGCAGAGCCAGACCGGCCAGGCGCGCATCACCCTGCAATTCGACCTCAGCCGCGACATCGACGGCGCCGCCCGCGACGTGCAGGCCGCGATCAACGCAGCGCGCGCCGACCTGCCGTCCAACCTGCTCAGCAACCCGACCTATCGCAAGGTCAACCCGGCCGACGCGCCGGTGCTGATCCTGGCGCTGACCTCGAAGACGCTCACCCGCGGCCAGATGTACGACGCGGCCAGCACTATCCTCGCCCAGCAGCTGTCGCAACTTTCCGGCGTCGGCCAGGTCATCATCAGCGGCGCCGCCCTGCCGGCCGTGCGGGTCGAACTCAATCCGCAGGCGCTGTTCAACTACGGCATCGGCCTGGAGGACGTGCGGTCAGCCCTGTCCTCCGCCAATGCCAACGCGCCCAAAGGCACGATCGAGCTCAGCGACGAGCGGTTCCAGATCTACACCAACGACCAAGCGACCCATGCCGCCGACTACAAGCCGCTGATCGTGGCCTATCGCAACGGCCGCGCGGTCATGCTGCAGGACGTCGCCGACGTCGAGGATTCGGTGCAGGACCTGCGCAACCTGGGCCTGGCAAACGGCGAGCCGGCCGTGCTGGTCATCGTGTTCCGCTCGCCCGGCGCCAACATCATCACCACGGTCGACGGCGTGCGCGCGAGCGTGCCCAAGCTGAAGGCCGCCCTGCCCCACGACGTCGCCATCACCTTCGCCAGCGACCGCACGACTACGATCCGCGCGTCCCTGAGCGATACCGAGCGCACGCTGATCATCTCGGTCATCCTGGTGACCCTCGTGGTCTATGCCTTCCTGCGCAACATCCGCGCGACCCTGATCCCGGCCGTCGCCGTGCCGGTCTCGATCATCGGGACGTTCGGCGCCATGTATCTGCTGGGCTTCAGCCTCGACAACCTGTCGCTCATGGCGCTGACCATCGCGACCGGCTTCGTGGTCGACGATGCGGTGGTCGTGCTGGAGAACATCTCGCGCCACATGGAGGCCGGGCTGTCGCGCCAGGAGGCGGCGCTGCGCGGCGCGCGCGAGGTAGGCTTCACCGTCATCTCGATCACCCTGTCACTGATCGCCGTGTTCCTGCCGATCCTGCTGATGGGCGGCATCGTCGGCCGGCTGTTCCGCGAATTCGCGCTCACCCTGTCGCTCGCCATCCTGATCTCGATGGTCATCTCGCTGACGACCACGCCGATGCTGTGTGCGCTGTTCCTGAAGGTCGAGCCGCGCCGGCGCGACGCCGGGCGCAAGCCGACCCTGTTCGACCGGGCGCAGGGTTTCTACGGGCGGACGCTCGGCTGGGCGCTGGACCATCGCTTCCTCGTCCTGCTGACCCTGATCGCCACCGTGGCGCTCAACGTCTTCCTGCTCACCATCATCCCGAAGGGCTTCTTCCCGACCCAGGACACCGGCCGCATGACCGGCAGCCTGCAGGCCGACCAGAGCACATCCTTCCAGCTGATGAGCCAGAAGCTGACCCAGATGATGGACATCGTCCGCAAAGACCCGGCGGTCGAATCCGTCGTGGGTTCGACCGGGGCGGGCGGCGGCGGTGGCGCCTCGCAGGCCAACACCGGCAGCGTCTACGTCGCCCTGAAGGCGCGCAGCGACCGGGACGGCATCGATGTCGTCATGGCCCGGCTGCGCCGCAACCTGTCCCATGTGCCGGGCGGTCGCCTGTTCCTGCAGCCGGTCCAGGACATCCGGGTCGGCGGCCGGCAGAGCAATGCCGCCTATCAATTCACGCTCCAGGGCGACAATACCGAAGAGGTCTACGCCTGGGCGCCCAAGCTGCTGGATGCGCTGCAGAAGGATCCGACCCTGGTCGACGTCAATTCCGACCAGCAGCAGAAGGGGCTGGAGACCGAGTTGATCATCGATCGTGCGACCGCTTCGCGCCTGGGCATCACCGCGGCGCAAATCGACAACACGCTCTATGACGCGTTCGGCCAGCGCGCGGTCTCGACCATTTTCAACGCGCTGAACCAGTACCGCGTGATCATGGAGGTGGCACCGCGCTATTGGCAAAGCCCGGACATGCTGAACCAGATCTGGGTCAGCACCTCGGGCGGCGCGGCCAGCGGCAGTGCCACCACGAACCTGCCAGGTGGCCTGGTCACCGCCGCCGGCACGGCCGGATCGAGCAGCGGCGCCAGCGATTCCGCACGCAATGCGGCGCAGAATTCGATCAGTTCAACGGGCAAAGGCAGCGGGTCGGCGGGTGCCGCCGTCAGCACCGGCAAGGAGACCATGGTGCCGCTGTCGGCCATCGCCCATTTCGGCCCCGGCAACACACCGCTCGCGGTCAATCACCAGAGCCAGTTCGTGGCGACGACCATCTCGTTCAACCTGCCGGCCGGCAAGTCGCTGAGCGACGCCAGCGACGCCATCAATAAGGCGATGGCCGATCTCAAGATGCCGGCCGACATGATCGGCACCTTCGCCGGCACGGCGCAGGTGTTCCAATCCTCGCTCGACGACGAGAAGCTGCTGATCGGTGCGGCACTCGCGGCCGTCTATATCGTGCTGGGCGTGCTCTACGAGAGCTACGTCCATCCGTTGACCATCCTGTCGACCCTGCCGTCGGCCGGCGTCGGCGCGGTGCTGGCGCTGATGCTGTTCCAGATCGATTTCACCATCATCGCGATGATCGGCGTCATCCTGCTGATCGGCATCGTCAAGAAGAACGCGATCCTGATGATCGATTTCGCGCTGGAGGCCGAGCGCGTGCGCGGGCTGGACAGCAGGGCCGCGATCACCCAGGCCTGCCTGATGCGCTTCCGCCCGATCATGATGACCACCGCCGCGGCCCTGCTGGGTGCCCTGCCGCTCGCCTTCGCCTATGGCGACGGCAGCGAATTGCGCCAGCCGCTCGGCGTGTCGATCGTCGGCGGCCTGATCTTCAGCCAGATGCTGACGCTCTATACGACCCCGGTCGTCTATCTCTATCTCGACCGGCTGCGACCGCGTGCGCGGCATGTCCTGCAGGCGGAGCCCGCACGATGAGACGAATTCCGCTGATCGCCCTGGCGCTGCTCGGGGGCTGCATGGTCGGGCCGGACTATCAGCGCGCCGACGCGCCCGATGCCCCCGCCTTCAAGGAGGCGCCTGCCGGGTGGAAACTCAGCACGCCGGTCGACGCGCTGCCGAAGGGCAACTGGTGGGCGATCTATCGGGATCCGGCGCTCGACGCGCTCGAACGCCAGGTCGCCATATCGAACCAGAACGTGAAGAGCTTCGAAGCGCAATATCGCCAGGCCCAGGCGATCGCCGACGAGGCCCGGTCCCAGGAATTCCCGACGGTCGGCGTGTCCGGCGGCGTCACCCGCAGCCACAGTGGCGGCACCGGCAGCAGCGGGTTGAGCTCAGCCGGCGGTCGTGGGGCGCGCACGCTGTTCACGGCCGAAGCCAGCGCCAGCTGGGATCTCGATCTGTGGGGCCGCATCCGGCGCCAGGCCGAGAGCGACGTCGCCGGCGCCCAGGTGAGTGCCGCCGATCTGGCCAATGCCACGCTCTCGGCCCAATCGACGCTCGCGACCGACTATTTCCAGCTGCGCGCCCAGGACGCCCTGACCCAGTTGCTGACCGATACGGTCAAGGCCGACCAGGAAGCGCTGCGCATCACGCAGAACCAGTACAACGCCGGCACCGCGGCGCCGTCCGACGTGGCGCAGGCCGAGACCCAGCTGGCGGCGGCCCAGGCACAATTGATCGCGGCGGGGGTGCAGAGGCAGAGCTTCGAGCATGCCATCGCCGTGCTGACCGGCGTGCCGCCCGCCGCCCTCACACTGCCGCCCGGCACGCTCGCCACAGAGGTGCCGGTGGTACCCGCCGGCCTGCCCTCGAGCTTGCTGGAACGCCGACCCGACATCGCGGCGGCGGAGCGTGCGATGGCCGCGCAGAACGCGCTGATCGGTGTGGCGGTCGCGGCCTATTACCCGGATATCTCCCTGTCGGCCGACTATGGCTTCGAGGGCAACCCGATCGGCAAGCTGTTCCGCGCCGCGAACCGGCTCTGGTCGCTGGGCGCCAGTGCCAGCGAGACCCTGTTCGACGGCGGCGAGCGCAGTGCCGCGGTCCGGGCGGCCGAAGCGTCCTACGACAGCAGCGTCGCAACCTATCGCCAGACGGTGCTGACCGCGTTCCAGCAGGTCGAGGACCAGCTGTCCGCCTTGCGGATCCTCGAGCAGCAGTCCGTGTCCGAAACCGAAGCCGTGCGCGCCGCCAGCCGATCCCGCGACATCGCGCTCAACGAATATCGCGCCGGCACCGTCGCCTATACCACGGTGGTCACCGCGCAGACCGCCTTGCTGGGCGACCAGGAAGCGGCCTTGACCGTGCAGGAAAACCGTATGGTCGCGAGCGCCACCCTGGTCGCGGCGCTGGGTGGCGGCTGGACGGCGGCGGACCTACCGTCCCGGTAGCAGTCGATTTCGGCGTAACATGAAGGCCTGCCGTCGGCTCATTGGCGAACGGTCAGTTGGTCGATGGGGCGTTGATCGCAAATTGCGCGGCGAAAGCCCGACCATAAGCGGGCCGAGCTTCTCCGCGAGCGACATAGGCGGCCAGGTTTTGAAATTCGTCCAAAACGCCTGACATTCTTAGCCGTAGCAGCACGGATACCATCAATAGATCGCCGGCGCTGAACGCACCATCGAGCCATTCGGCGACGCCCAAGTGAGCCGAGAGTTTGTCCAAACACGCGCGAAGGCGGTCCTTGATCAACGGCAAGCGCTGCTCGCTCCAAGGCTTGTCGCTCTCAAATATTCTTGCTGTCGTCAATTCGAGGATCGGCGGCTCGACGGTGTTGAGTGCGGCGAACATCCACGTGATCGCGCGGGCACGGGCATCGCGATCCTTCGGCAGCAGCCCCGCATGCCGTTCAGCAAGATGAAAGACGATCGAGCCGGTCTCGAACAGCGAGAGGGAGCCTTCCTCATAGGTGGGAATCTGGCCGAAGGGATGGATTGCCAGATGGTCGGGCGCCTTCATCGCTGCGAAGGAAACCAGACGAACCGCATAAGGCTGACCCACTTCTTCGAGCGCCCAGCGAACGCGCGTATCGCGCGCCAGGCCCTTGCCGCCATCGGGCGATCGTTCGAATGCCGTGATCGTGATCGTCATCACATCGGTTCCTTGCTGCGACGAATTTCTTCGCCTTCCTATCGTGATGACGAATCAGCCTCCCGGAAACCGACATCGGTCTCGAACTATTTCATTGATGAGGGCGCGCGCCGACATCTACTCTTCGTCGAACAGCGCTTCGATCTGGGCCGGGGTGAAGTCGTAGTCGGTCGAGCAGAACTCGCAATTGACCGAGACCTTGCCGTCGACTTCCAGGCCGACCAGTTCCTCGCGCGGCAGGGAGCGCAGAACGCGAGAAATGCGCTCGCGCGAGCACCGGCATAGCGCCTGCAGACGCTGCGCCGGCCAGGCACGCACGCCGTCCTCGTGGAACAGGCGAAACAGCAGGTCCTCGGCCGGCAGCGCCGGGTCAGTCAGTTCGGCGGAGCTGCAGCTGCCGAGGAAGCTCAGCGCGCGGTTCCAGCCCTCGTCTTCGGTCTCTTCCTCGCGTTCGGGCTCGTTCTCTGCCTCGCCGCCTTCGGTCGGCAGGCGCTGGAGCATGATGCCGCCGGCCCGCCACGGACCGGGCTTGCCCTCGGCATCGGGTGTGCCGCGCGTTACGGCCAGCTTGATGCCTGTCGCGATCTGTTCGGACTGGGCGAAGTAATGCGCGGCGCATTCGGCGAGCGTGCCGCCCTCGAGCGCCACGATGCCCTGGTAGCGCTCGTTGTCGTCGCCCTGGTCGACGGTGAAGGCCAGATAGCCGCTGCCCAGCAGGCGCGGCACCGGCGGCCCGTCGAGCGCTGCCGCCGCGGCCACACCCTCGGCGTCATATTGCGCGTAACCCCGCACGGCACCGCTCGAGGTCACGTCGGCGACGATCAGCCGGACCGCCCCCTCGCCCTTGGTCTGCAGCGTGAATACGCCGTCGTACTTGAGCGCGCCGGCAAGCAGGCCCGCCAAGGTCACCGCCTCGCACAGCAGGCTCGCGACCGCGTCGGGATAGCCGTGCTGGGTAATGATCTTGTCGACCGCCGTATTGAAGCGGACGAGGCGACCGCGCAATGCGGTCGCCTCGATCTGGAACGGCAGAATGAGATCATCCATGGAACGCGGCCTTCCGCCGGAGAGTGTGTGCGGGCGTCAGGCGAGGCACCAGGCCAGAATGCCCTTCTGGGCATGCAGGCGGTTTTCCGCCTCGTCCCAGACGACCGATTGGGGACCGTCGATGACCGCGGCCGAGACTTCCTCGCCGCGCTTCGCCGGCAGGCAATGCATAAAGATTGCGTCAGGCTTGGCCGCCGCCATCAGGCGTTCGTCGACCCGGTAGGGCGCCAGCATGTTGTGCCGGTTGACGCTCGCCTCGACGCCCATCGAGACCCAGGTGTCGGTAACGATGCAATCGGCGCCGCGCACGGCGGCTTCCGGATCGTTCAGCACCGATACCTTGCCGCCCTGGGCGCGCGCCCACTCGATCAGTTCGTCGGCCGGCTGCAGCGGTTCCGGGCTCGCGACCCGAAGTTCGAAGCCGAAGCGGGCGGCGGCGTGGATCCACGAGGTCGCGACATTGTTGCCGTCGCCGCTCCAGGCCACGACCTTGTCGTTCAGGCCGCCCTTGTGCTCCTCGAGCGTCATCAGGTCGGCCATGATCTGGCACGGGTGACTGAGGTTGGTCAGGCCGTTGATCACCGGGACCGTGGCATAGGCCGCCATCTCGTCGAGCTTCGACTTTTCGGTCGTGCGCATCATGATCGCGTCGACATAGCGCGACAGCACGCGCGCCGTGTCGGCGACCGGCTCGCCCCGGCCCATCTGACTGTCGGCCGCCGACAGCACGACCACGTCCCCGCCGAGCTGGCGCATGGCCAGCTCGAACGAGACGCGCGTGCGGGTCGAAGGCTTCTCGAACACCATCGCCAGGGTCCGGCCGGCCAGCGGCTGGTTCTTGGCGGCGGCACCGGCGGCGGGGTGCTTGTAGGCATGCCCCATGTCGAGAATGCGCCGAAGCTCGTCCGACTTAAGCAGATCGAGATCCAGAAAGTGCCTGGGCGACGCCATGCTCAAGCACTCCACGTCCGGCAAGCGGCGTCGATCGCCGCCACGGCCTGATCGATTTCCGCGGTGCCGATGGTCAGCGGCGGCACGAGCCGGACGACATTGTCGGCGGCACCCACGGTCAGCAGCTTCTGGGCCCGCAGCTTGTCGACCATTTCGCCATTCGGCACGACACACTTGATGCCCAGCAGCAGCCCGGCGCCGCGCACCTCGGCGATCACCTGCGGATAGCGGTCGGCGAGCGCCTGCAGCTTGTTCCACAAGATCCGCGCGTTCTTGTCGACCGTCGCCATGAAGCCCGGCGCCAGCATGACGTCGAGCACGGCATTGCTGACGGCCATGGCGAGCGGGTTGCCGCCGAAGGTCGAACCGTGGGCGCCGGGGGCGAAGCCCTGCACCGCGTTCTCCGTCGCCAGCACCGCGCCGACCGGGAAGCCGCCGCCCAAGCCCTTGGCGACCATCATGACATCGGGCGTGACGCCGGCCCATTCATGGGCGAACAGCTTGCCGGTCCGGCCCATGCCGCACTGGACCTCGTCGAACACCAGCAGCAGGCCGAACTCGTCGGCGACGGCGCGCAGGCCCTTCAGGTAATCGATGCTGCCGGGACGCACACCGCCCTCGCCCTGCACCGGTTCGACCATGATCGCCGCCGTCTCTGGCGTGATCGCGGCGCGCAGTTCGTTCAGGTTGCCGAACGCGACGCTGTCGAAACCGTCGACGTTGGGCGCGTAGCCCTTCAGGTATTTCTCGTTGCCGGCGGCGGCCAGGGTCGCGAGCGTCCGGCCGTGGAACGCGCCCTGGCAGCCGATGATCCGGTAGCGCTCGGGATGGCCGGTGTCGTCGTGGTACTTGCGGACGATCTTGATCGCCAATTCGCCGGCCTCGGCGCCCGAATTGCCGAAGAACACGCTGTCGGCGAACGTGTTGGCGACCAGGCGCTCGGCCAGCCGCGTCTGTTCGGGGATCTCATAGAGGTTCGAGGTGTGCCAGAGCTTCTTGCCCTGCTCGATCAGGGTCTCGACCAGGTGGGGATGGCTGTGGCCCAGCGAATTCACCGCAATGCCTGCGGCGAAATCGAGATAGCGTTCGCCATCGGCGGTGATCAGATAGGCGCCCTCACCCCGCTCGAAAGCGAGTTCGGAACGGGCATAGGTCGGCAGAACGGCGGGAATCATCGTGAATCGGTCTCCGTGAGATCGACGAGGGCGATCGTGATATTTAAATCAGGGAACGAGCAAAGGCAGCCGGGCGGTGACCCGGCACCGCCCCTATCGTCGTCGCGGCTCGGCGCGTTTTGCCTCGCGCCCGCCAACCCGGCCTAACCGGCCCGTGACAATACCCATCGCCAGCTCCGCTCCACGGCCAACCCTTCGGTTGCCGGATCCGTCTGGAGGAAGCGCGAGAGTATGGTGAGGGGGTGCAAGCGTGTCAATCAAACGACGCAGGGCTACCATGCGACGCAGCATGGCGGGCCGGCGATACATCCACAGCTTCGTCGTGGCCCCCGCGCAGACTGGGATCCGGCGTTACGCGCGGCAGCGTGGGGAAAGGGTCCTTATCGCCACAGACGCGGCTCTGGCCGCATTCCCGCCTGCGCGGAATGACAGCAGAGTCGGGTGAGACTGCTGTGAGCTGAACCCGAAACAGCCCCGCCTACACCGAGCCGGTCACCAGATCCTCAAACGCTTCGAGTTCGTCCGGGTCCACATCCGACACCACCCAATCGGTAATACCGTGGCGCGACCAGTGGCAGACGGAATAGCCCTGCCGCACGACCGCGTCGGATTCGGAGACCGGGGCATTCGGCGTCGAGAACAGATAGAGGGTGATGACATGTTCGTTGCGCTTGTAGACCAGCGCGGCCGACCGCTTGTTGTCGACGTAGTCGAGCCGCGCACCGACCAGTTGATAGCCGTGGGCGGACAGATCCTTGACCGGCGGCGAGACGTCGAGCCGGCCGGTGAACCAGGGCCGGACCGTCTTGGGATCGTCGCTCGCCACATCGAGCAGCCGACCGCTCATCAGCGCCCGCACATGGCTTTCGACGACCGCCTGGGTCATCCGTTCCTCGGGCGTCACATGCATCAGCCAGATCGTCGCCAACCCGGCGGCGAGTGCGCCGCCGATGGCGGACAGCGCCATCCCGACCCGGGCCCGGGTGACGAGCGGCGGCCACGCCGGCAAGGCGACAACGGTCGCGGTTCGCGAAGCGGGTTCGGTTGCCTGGGCCGCCTCGGCCGACGGCGCGGCCACTTCCGGCAGATCCGGCAAGGCGGTGCGGATGCGTTGGACCAGGGCCGACGGCGCACGATGGCGCGGTAGCTGGGCGCGCAGTGCACCTTTCAGCGCCTTCTGCCGAGCGAACGCGACGGCGCAATCGGGGCATTCCTTGAGGTGCCGCTCGAACTCCGCGAGACCGGGCGGGTCGAGCTCGTCGTCGAGGGCCAGCTCGACCAGGAGGCATTTGTCGTCGCAGCTCATCGCCCCCCTCCTTCGAGTGCCACGTGACGGCGCCAACCGCTCTGAACCTGGCGGCGCGCCCGGGCGAGCCGCGACATTACGGTACCGACCGGCGCCCCCGTCACCTCGGCGATTTCGCGATAGCTCAGCTCCTCGATCTCGCGCAGCACCAGCACTTCCCGAAATTCCGGGCTCAACCGATCGATCACATCCATCAGCGCCGCCTGATCCTCGGCCAGCAGCAGCCGCGTTTCCGGGTCGTCGGGCAGGCGCTCCCAGGGAACCACTGCGAACGGTTCGAGCGGCCGCTCGATGCCATAGTCCTCGACCGAGGCGTTGACCGTGCCGCGGCGATGGCTCGCCATCCAGGTATAGGCGGTGTTGCGGACGATGGTGAGCAGCCAGGTCCGGACGCTGCCGCCCTTGAAGCCGCCGAAAAAGCGGAAGGCCCGGATGCTGGCCTCCTGCAGGACATCGGCCGCATCGTCGGGGTTGCGCGTCAGATAGCGAGCGAAATTGTAGGCCGCATCCAGATGCGGCAGCACCATTTCCTCAAACGCTCTTCTCGTTCCTGCGTCCACTTCGGTCAAATCCGATCCGCCATGCTCATACCTTGATACCGGTCGGGCGGCCGATTTATTCCCCGGGCGACATTCGTCAGGCCTTGAGCTTGTAGCCGCGGGCGAACATGCCGTACGCGAGCGCCAGCAGCGCCAGATCGAGCCCCAGGATCACCGCCATGCCGAGCACCGGATCGGCATCGGCGTGACCGATGAAACCGGCGCGGAACCCGTCGATCATATAGAAGAACGGGTCGAGATGGGCGATGAAGCGCCAGCGTTCCGGCAGCGCCTCGACGGAATAGAACGTGCCCGACAGGAACGAGGCCGGCGTCACGATGAAGTTCGTGACCGCGGCGATATGGTCGAACTTCTCCGACCAGATGCCGCCGACGATGCCGAGCAGCGACAGCATCAGCGACCCGAAGAAACCGAAGAACAGCACGAGCCCCAGGGAATGGAGCGGCAGCGGCACGAATACCACGACCGCAAGCGCCACGGCGCACCCGACCACCACGCCACGCGTGGCGCCCCCGAGGGCCATGGCCAGCACCGCCTCAGCTGCCGAGATCGGCGGCATCAACAGGTCGACGATATTGCCCTGCACCTTCGAAATCACGATCGAGGACGAGGTGTTCGCAAACGCGTTCTGCGTCATCGACATCATCATCAGGCCGGGCGCCAGGAAGATGCCGTAGGCCACGCCGCCGGCGGTGCGGCCGGCGCCGCCCAGCGCCAGCAGGAAGATCGACAGGTACAAGAGCGTGGTCACCATCGGCGCCAGCAGGGTCTGGGTATAGACCTTGATGAAGCGCCGGACCTCCTTCTCGTAGAGCGTCCAGAATCCCAGCCAGTTGACCGCTCCGAACCGCCTGATCTCGCCGACCGCCGCACGCGCCACGCCCGTATCTCCCGAAGCCCCAAACGGCGGCGACCCTAGACCCGGGGCCGGCGTGAAACAAGCCTCCCCCGCCTCGGCGGACGCATGCTAGCCTCGTAAAGTGACGAACAGCGAAGCCCCGAAAAACACCCGGCCGCCGCGCAAGCTGCCGAAGCCCGCGACGCCCGAACGGCTGGAAGCGATCGCGCTGTTCCACCTGGAGCGCTTCGCCAGTTCGGCCGCCAATCTGAAGCGCGTGCTGCTGCGCCGGGTCCAGCGCTCCGCCCAATTGCATGGCACCGACCCTGCCGCCGGGGCTGCGGCGATCGAGGCCCTCGTCGCCCGCTTCGTCCAGGACGGCCTGCTCGATGACAAGCTCTATGCCGAGGCGCGCACGGCGCGGCTGCACCGGCGCGGCGCATCGGCCCGCAAGATCGCCGCCTCGCTCGCCGAAAAGGGCATCGACCGGGAAGTGATCAGCGCTACGCTCGACGAGGCCGATGGCGACGACGGCTATTCGGTACGACCGGGCGGTGACCTCGTCGCCGCCGCCGCCCTCGCCCGCCGCCGAAGGCTCGGGCCCTACCGGCTGCCGGAAATGCGCGCGGAATTCCGCCAGAAGGACCTGGGCACCCTCGCCCGCGCCGGCTTCGGCCGGGCGATCGCCGAGCGCGTGCTGAGCGCCGAAACCCCCGACGCCCTGCGCGATCTGGTCGAGGAAGGCTGAGGCTCAGGCCGGCTCGGCCGCCGGCTTGCCCGGTGCGGGGTTCGGCGGCTCCTCGATCGGCTGCGGCGGTGCGGCCTGCGGCATGGCGAACTGCAGCTGGCTCAACACCTTGGCCGCGCGCTCGCCGAAATCGATGGTCTGGATCGCGCCCGGCACCATGCCCGGCAGATAGATCTTGGCGTCGTCCAGCGCGCGCTTCAGCCGTCGGCTGAACTCGCGCCCGATCGCCCATTGCTTCATGGGCAGAGTCTTGATCCGGCCCTGGAAGCTCATCGCGTTCGGCGCGAAGCCGTTGAGGCCGAAGATTTCGATTTCGGCGAGCATGAACGGCCCGAACGCCGGATCGCCTTTCATGTCTTCATAGACCGCCTGCAGGATGGCGATGACGATGTCCGGGTCGCTGCCGTAGGCGACCGTCAGGTCGATCACGTGGTAGGCGAAATCCTTGGTCAGGTTCCGCACCTGGGTGACCGTGCTGTACGGGATGGTATGCACGCTGCCGGCATTGTCGCGCAGCTTGATGGTCCGGATCGAGATCGCCTCGATCACGCCGGTGTTGCCGCCGCCCAGGTCGACGATGTCGCCGACCGCGATCGTGTCCTCGACCAGCATGAACAGGCCGGTGATGATGTCCTTGACCAGGGCCTGGGAGCCGAAGCCGATGGCGAGGCCGACCACGCCGGCGCCGGCCAGCAGCGGGGCGATGTTGATCCCCAGTTCCGACAGCACCAGCAGCACGACCAGCAGCAGCAGCAGGATCCACACCGCGTTGCGGGCAAACGGCAGCAAGGTGCGGACCCGGGCGCTGCGCGAGATGCGCTGGCCACGCGAATCGACGCCGGCCAGGTATCGGTCGACTGCGGCATTGAAGATTTCCCAGCAGCCGAACGCGACCGCCAGGATCAGCGCGATGGTGATGGTCGATCCGGTCAATTGCCGTCCCGTGGCGCTCCGCAGCCAGGCGAACGAACCGAAGCCCCAGGCCTCGAGAAAGCCCAGGATCGCGAAGCCCCAGATCACCACGATCGCGGCGAGGTTCAGCACGGGCACATAGCGGTTGGCCCGTGCCTCCAAGGTCGGGAAGCGCTCGCGCAGATCACCCGGAATGGCGAAGCCGCGCTCGGTCAAGCGCTTGATGCCGCGGCCGAACAGACGGACGGCGATCAGGATGGCGATGGTGAAGGCGGTCGCGCGGAAGACGAAGATGAAGCCGCCTTCGATCTTGAGCGCATAGACCGCGAAGATCGTCACGATGTAGACGATCGCCAGGATGTGCCAGACCTCGGCCAGGCGATGGCGGATGATGGAAATCGTGCCGCTGGCCGGTTCCGGCACCTCGCCCGCCGTGTCCCGGGTCGCCGAGGCGTCGGCAGCCGCCTCGGGATCGGCCACCGGGCGCCGGTGCGGCCGCAGCCATTGCGCGACCGACTGGCGGTTCTGCAGCACGAACAGTATGCCGAGCACGGTCAGCAGCAATGCCACCAGCTTCTGCACGATCGCGCTCACCGCGCCGGGCGCGCCCAGCCACCAGGCAGCAGGGATGAGCGCAAAGCCGTAGAACGCCACCTGGGTAAAGCGGCGTACCCAGATGAACAGGTAGTTCGCCGTTTCCTCAGTGACCGGCACCAATGTCCAGCCGGCGGCGCGCGGCGCCAGCAGCAGGGTCCACGAAGTCACGATGATCAGCCGGGCATAGACGAAGGCATGGATCAGCACGATCGCCACGCGCCGGGTCGATTCGCGCGGCTGCAGATAGTCGGCGGTCAGGTCGGCCGCGATGAGGAACGCGAAGAACGGCAACCCTGCGAGCAGGATCGCGAGCAGCAGCAGCCCGATCCGTCCGAGCCAAGTCTTTGGATTGCGCCGGGTGGCGCGCCGATGGATCGCTTGGGCGAGTTGCCGCATCACGAAATCCGATAGGATCGCAGCGGCCAGGATCAGGCCGATGTTGCGCCCGACCTCTTCCCACACCGTCCGCGCGGCGGGATCGTAGACCTGCCGATTGAACCAGCCCATCAGGTGCGGGGCGCCGATCAGCACGGTCGTCGCGTCGACCATGTCTGAACCGATGCCTTGCAGATGCTCGGTCACCACGGACAAGAGATCGGACGGGGTCGGCGGCGGTGGCGGCGGAGCCGCGCCCTTTTCCGCGGTACTCAAGGTCTGCAGCTGCTTGATCAGTTGCTGGCGCTTCTGGTCGTCCTGCAACGTACTGACCAGCTTGTCGAGGTCGTCAGCCGAGACGCCGGCCTGGTCGGTGACCTGTTTCGGGCTGGCCGCGGTCGCGGCGGCCACCGGCTGCTGCGCGAGGCCGAAGCCCACAAGGACGAGAGCGCAGAAGAGGATCCGGCGCAGCAGATTTGAAGGGTTCGACATGGCCGGCACTCTAACCAAGGACGGCGAGCGGCGCCAAGGCCGCCGGGCGGATTGTCGCAAGAATGCCCAAAGCGTGAATGTTTTCTCCCGCAAGCCACCAAGGCGCGGTAAAATCGGCTAGTTTCGCCTGGAGGTCTGCGCATGAAACGCTCGCTTGCTCCCATCATCGCTCTGGCACTGACCTCATGCGCCGACAATCAGAGCTTCATCGGCATCAACAGCTACGACAGCTCGTATGTGCCGGGCGAGCACCAGCTCTATGGACCCACGATCCAGACCTTCGTGCGCGGCGCGCCTTTCCCCGGTCTGCAGCCGGCGGCGGCGACAGGTGCCGTCCTGGCCGACATGCAGGACGGCGGCTTCTCGCAGACCCTGTTCACGACCGAAACCGTCGGCCGCTCGCCCTATCGGGTGCTGATGGTGTTCGCGCCCACGCCCGGAACGGGGCTGCAGCAATTGTGCGAGATCGATGCCCGCACGCTGCCGAGCCTGCCCGCAGTCGCCAGCGCACCGTCAGACGCACGCATCGGGCTCGCCGCCGTATTCTGCCGCGCGGACAAGCTGATGGGCGGTGCCGAAGGCACCCTGCCGGTAGCGGTCGCCGCCAACGATCCCGCCGTCAAAGGTTCGATCCAGGCCTTCATGCGGCAGATCTTCCCGGCGACGAACCCCAGCATGGGCGGGGGCGCCGGCAACGATCCGCCCTGATCCCGACTGCTGGTCCTGATCTTGCTTGACGGTTCGCTGAACCAGGGTCCGTCCCATCAAGGAGCTTCCCGTCATGGCCAAGGCAAAGCTCGTCATCAGCAGCAAGAACTATTCATCCTGGTCGCTTCGGGGCTGGTTGCTGGCGCGCATGGCCGGCCTCGATTTCGACGAGGAGATCATTTCGTCCGACGACCCGTCGATGCGGGCCGAGTTGCTGGTCCTGTCACCCTCGACCCTGGTGCCTTGCCTGATCCATGATGGCATGACGATCTGGGACACGCTCGCGATCGCCGAATATCTGAACGAAATCCGCCCCGAAGCGCGCCTGTTGCCGCAGGAACGCGCAGCACGCGCGCGGTGCCGTTCGGTTTCCGGTGAGATGCATTCCGGCTTCAGCGCGCTGCGCTCCGGCCTGCCGGTCAATCTCCGGAAGTTCAGCCCGGGCTTCGCCATCTGGTCCGGCGCCCAGGCCGACATCGATCGCATCACCGCGATCTGGCGCGAATGCCTGGCGCTGTCCGGCGGACCGTACCTGTTCGGCGAACGGCCGATGGTGGCGGACGCGATGTTCGCGCCAGTCACCACACGCTTCAAGACTTACGATGTCCGCGTCGACGCCGCCAGCGCCGACTATTGCCGCCGGATTCTCGGCCTGCCGCACATGGTCGAATGGATCGCCGCGGCGACTGGCGAGCATGACGAGATCGAGGAGCTGGAAGGCGAGTTCTAGGATCGCGCCTTCGCCGGACAGCGGAGCCCGGCAAAGGCGAATGGATACCGGCGATCTCTCTTAAGATGCTTGTTCCCCGACAGGGGTTTCATGGCCTGCCTATGGGATGGTCGATGCGCGGCCCGAAGGCCTGGAGCACGGCGCCGTAGCTGCCGAGGCAGCGTGGCAACGAGGATCCCGGCTACTGCGAGACCCGGGTGACGCTGACGACGTCGGCCGTGCGTGTCGGCGCGTGGCAGCCGTTGCCGGCGTAGCTGTAGCTGCGCACGGTCTGGCCGCTGTCGGCCGTCAGCACGGTCGAACAGGCGGCGGTGCCGGTGGTGTCGAGCACGACCCAGACGAGCGCGTCGCCGCCGTTCGAGAGCTTGGTCCGCACCGATGGCGCGCCCCAACTGGCGACCACCGAGCTTTCCGGCTGGTTGAGGAACTGGTTGAGCTGAGCATCGTAGTTGCTGGCTACAACCCTGGTTTCGGTGCAGCCGGCCGCAAGCAGCAGCAGACCAGCACCCGCGATGGAGCTGAGCTTTGTCATAGTAGCCGGAAAACGGCGGTGAAAAGCCGAAAGTTCCGCGGGTGCCGGATGAAGGATGGTGCCGCCTCACCCGTGCCAGTGCGAGCCGTGAATGATGCTGCAGAAATTGGTCCGCTCGAAGGACGGGTCCTTGAGTGCCAGCACGTCGTCGTTGACCGTGCCGAAGGTACTGTCCGGCCGATGCTTCATGCCGTCGTAGAACGCCTGAATGATCTCGTCCTTGAAGTGGCTGCCGCGCGGATGGGCGGCCACGACCTGGGCGCGTTCATGCTCGCCGAACTGGTCATAGGCGATGCCCAGCACGTCCATCTCGACGCCGGCGGTGACGAGTGCCACTTCCGGCTTCTTGTGCTCGGGAATGCCGGGCGTGGTGTGCAGCGCGATCGCGTCCCAGACGGTCTCCAGTGCCGCCTCCGGAATGCCGTAGCCACTGAGAAACTCGCGCGCGGCATTGGCGCCGTCGACTTCGAAGCGCAGCTGCGACTGGCGATAGCGCCGGGTCAGACCGATGTCGTGGAACATGGCGCCGGCATAGAGTAGCTCCGCATCATACTTCAGCCCCTTGCGCTGCCCGGCAAGCGCGCCGAACAGATAGACGCGGGTCGAGTGGTGGAACAGCAGGTCCGGCTCGGTATCGCGGATCAGCTGCGTCAGCTCCCGCGCCATCTTGCTGTCGGGGATCTTGATGCCGGCGATCGTGGTGTCCATGGCGTTTCTCCCAAAGAGGGTCTGGTGAGAAGACTGTCCCATGGACTGCGCCGGCACTCATCCGACGCGCTGGTGCGTTTTCGGCCAAACAAGGCCGGTTTTCGGCCCGTCAGGCCAAAGGGCGCAGAAAGCTCGCCCGGTATTGCGCCGGCGTGATGCCCAGGCGCTTGGCGAAGACCGCCCGCATCCGGTTGGCGCTGCCGAAGCCGCTGTGGTAGGCGACGGCCTTCAGCGCCAGTTCGCTGCCTTCCAGCAGATGGCGGGCCGCATCGACACGCGCGCGTTCGATGAATTCGGCGGGGGTGGCCTGGGTTTCCTGGGCGAAGACCCGGGCGAAGTTCCGCACGCTCATGCCGGCGATCTGGGCGAGCCGCTCTACCGTGAACCGGTCGGCGACATGGGCCATGACATGGGCCTGGACCCGGGCGATCGGTGACGCCTCGTCGCCGGGCGCGGTCAGATACGGGCTGAATTGGGACTGGCCGCCCTGGCGCTGGGCCGCGACCACCAGGCGCTTCGCCACCTTGAGCGCCACCGCCGAGCCATGGTCCTCGGCCACCAGCGCCAGCGCCAGGTCGATGCCGGCCGTGACGCCGGCCGAGGTGACCAGCGCGCCGTCGCGCAGATAGATCCGGTCGAAATCGACCCGCGCCTCGGGAAAGCGTCCGGCCAGCGCACGGGCATCCTGCCAATGGGTCGTGACCGCCTTGCCATCGAGCAGGCCGGCATCGCCCAGGACGAAGGCGCCTGTGCAGACCGACCCATAACGCCCGCAGCGCGGCGTCGCCTCGATCAGCCAATCCGTCAATCGCGGGTCGCTGGCATTGGTCGGCAGTGCCGGCCCCCCGGCCACCAGGATCATGTCGTAGCGGTCACCGGAGGCGCCCACGAGCCGGTCCGGGCTCATCAGCAGGCCGTTCGACGCGCGGAACGGGCCCGGCTCGGCCGCGACCACGGTGATGTCGTAGCCGGCGTCAGCCGGCAGGAAACCATTCGCTTCGGCAAACACGTCGAGCGGACCCGCGACGTCGAGCGCCTGGACCCCGGGGAAAATGGCGATCGCGATCGTCCGCATCGACACCCTCCCCCGTTGCGTCGTTCGGTGCCTAGTCGTCGTGCATCTTGAGGGCGGCCAGGAAGGCCGACTGCGGGATTTCGACCTTACCGAACTGCCGCATGCGCTTCTTGCCCTCTTTCTGCTTGTCGAGCAGCTTGCGCTTGCGGCTGATGTCGCCGCCGTAGCATTTGGCCAGCACGTCCTTGCGCATGGCGCGGACCGTCTCGCGGGCGATGACCCGGCCGCCCAGTGCCGCCTGAATGGCGATCTGGAACAGCTGCGGCGGGATCAGGTCCTTGAGGCGCGCGACCAACGCGCGGCCGCGATAATCCGCCTGGCTGCGATGGACGATGGTGCCCAGCGCGTCGACCGGCTCGTGATTGACCAGAATGTTCATGACCACGAGGTCGCCTTCCTCGTAATGGTCGATCTGGTAGTCGAAGCTGGCATAGCCGCGGCTGACCGACTTCAGGCGGTCGTAGAAGTCGAACACTACCTCGTTCAAGGGCAGCTTGTAGACCAGCATGGCCCGGTTGCCGGCATAGGTCAGGTCGACCTGGATGCCGCGCCGCTCGGTGCACAGCGCCAGGATCGTGCCCAGATACTCGTCCGGCACCAGGATCGTCGCCTTGATCCAGGGCTCCTCGATCCGCTCGACCTTGACCGGATCGGGCATGTCGACGGGATTATGCAGCTGCATCATCTCGCCGTTGTTCAGATACACGTGATAGACGACGCTCGGCGCCGTCGTGATCAGGTCGAGGTTGAATTCCCGCTCCAGCCGCTCCTGGATGATCTCCAGATGCAGCAGGCCCAGGCAGCCGACGCGGAAGCCGAAACCCAGGGCGGCCGACGTCTCCGCCTCGGCCGCGAAGCTGGCGTCGTTGAGGCGCAGCTTCGCGATGCTGTCGCGCAGATGCTCGTAGTCGTTGGCATCGACCGGGAACAACCCGCAGAACACGACCGGCACGGACGGCTTGAACCCCGGCAGCGGTTCGGCGGCCGGCCGGCGCTCGTCGGTGATCGTGTCGCCGACGTTGGTATCGGCGACCGCCTTGATGCCGGCGGTGATGAAGCCGATCTCGCCCGGGTTCAGCACGCCGGTCAGCACCGGCTTCGGCGTGAAGAACCCGACCCGCTCGACCGTGTGCATCGCGTTCGAATTCATCATGCGGATGCGCATGCCGCTCTTCAGCACGCCGTCGCGCACGCGCACCAGGATCATCACGCCCAGGTAGGCATCGTACCAGCTGTCGACCAGCAGCGCCTTCAGCGGTGCCTCGGCATCGCCCTTGGGCGCCGGCAGGCGGGCGACCAGCGCTTCCAGCACCTTGTCGATGTTGAGCCCGGTCTTGGCCGAGATCTCGACCGCATCGGACGCGTCGAGGCCGATCACGTCCTCGATCTGGCGCTTGATCCGTTCAGGCTCGGCCGCCGGAAGGTCGATCTTGTTCAGGACCGGCACGATCTCGTGGCCGGCGTCCATCGCCTGATAGACGTTGGCGAGCGTCTGGGCCTCGACGCCTTGGCTCGCATCCACCACGAGCAACGAGCCCTCGCAGGCGGCGAGCGAGCGGCTGACCTCATAGGCGAAGTCGACGTGGCCCGGCGTGTCCATCAGGTTGAGCGTGTAGGTCTGGCCGTCGTTCGCCTTGTACAGCAGGCGGACGGTCTGGGCCTTGATGGTGATGCCGCGCTCGCGCTCGATATCCATGCTGTCGAGCACCTGCTCGCGCATCTCGCGGGCCTCGAGGCCTCCGCAATATTGGATCAGCCGGTCGGCAAGGGTGGACTTGCCATGGTCGATGTGGGCGACGATCGAGAAATTGCGGATATGCGAGAGATCGGTCATGGGACGCCGCTGTTGCAGGATTGGCCGCGACCATAGGGCCAGCCGTGTTGCCGCGCAACAAAAGCGCAGGCATCGCATGGCGCCATGCGCGCATTTGGGTGTATAGCAGCGCCGTCGATCCCGACCGACGAGAGGAGTCCACGATGACCGCGAAGAAAAACGCGATCGCCAAGGACCTGCGGTCGCCGAAATACCGACTGCGGGTCGTCAAATCCAAGAAAGCCTATGTCCGCCGCCCGAAGCATCCCGCTCGGGCGGCGGATGCCGTTTCAGGCCAGCGCGTTGCCGAGTGCGCGATAGAGGCGCGAGGCGAGTGCCACGAGCACGGCCGTGATGATCACCGCCAGGACGGAGGCGCCGACCGCGGCTAAAACGAGCGGAAGGCCCGCATGAAATCCGCCGGGGCCTATCGCACCGACCAGGAAAGGGGCGACCAGGATCGCCATCAGCGGCAGCAGGGGCAATGCCACGACGAAAAGCGCGAAAAATACGCGCCAGGAATAGCCCCGCGTGTCGTCGGCCGCATGTCGCCAGGTCGGCCGGGCCGCATCTACCGCGAGTGCGGGGAACAGAATGACGATGCGAACCGAAATGACGATCGCCACGATGTTCAGGACGATGACCAGCAGCGCCCCGAGACCCATCGAATGCCGCGCGACGACTGCCGTGATCAGGCCGGGTGCCAGCCTCAGGAGCGCCAATTGCGCCGCATTGAAGGCGAATCCCCGAAACCGTCGATCGCCCGGATTTAGCCAATAGCCGGTGGTCACTTCGCCCAGCAGGATGAAACGGTGTACGGCAATGGCGAAGGGCGCCAGGAGCACGGCCTGCACGACCGCCACCAGCACCTGGGTCAAGGCCGTTTCGAAATAGGATCGGGCGGACGCGGCCGGATCGGCAAAGCCGATCCCGATGCCCCATTCGGCGGCATGAAACAGCAGCAGGATCACGCAGACACTGAACGTCAGCGCCCGCATCCGGTTGATCGCGTGGAACGCATCGACCCAGGCGCGTGTCGCCGCCGACCAGATCGACGGGATGGGGTTGGGGCGCACCATACTCATCTCTTCAGCCGACGAGCTCGCCGCCGCGCAGCACCGAGAGCGTGCCTCGGGTGAGTTCGGTCCAGGTTTCATCCTTGGTCAGCGGCCGGGTCGCGACCATGGTGACCACATCGTCGGGTCCGGTCTCGCTGGCGAAATCGACTTTGAGGTCCTCGTCGATCAAGGTTGCCGGGCCGAACGGCGAGCGCCTAGTCAGAAGCGACAGGCGCGAACTGCAATGGCAATAGAGCGAGCGGCTGTCGCTCAGCAGCAGATTGAACACGCCCAGCGCCTCGATCTGCCGGCACAGCTCGCGGATGGCGCCATCGAGTGCAGCCGGCTTCGGCGCATCCTTCCAGCGGGCGCGCAACTGGTCGAGCATCCAGCAGAAGGCATGCTCGCTGTCGGTGCCACCGATCGGGCGATAGTACTCGAGCGGCCAGCGCTTGATGCCGCGCAGCTGGCCATTGTGGGCGAAGGTCCAGCTGCGCCCCCACAGCTCGCGCGTGAAGGGGTGGGTGTTCTCGAGCGAGACGCGGCCGCGGTTGGCGCGGCGGATATGGCTGATCGCGATGCGGCTCTTGATCGGATAGGAGCGCACGAATTTCGCGATCTCGGACCCGGCGCTCGGCTGCGGATCATGGAAGGTGCGGCACGCCTTGCCATCGTAGAACGCGATGCCCCAGCCGTCGCCGTGCGGCCCCGTTCCCCCACCTCGCCGCACGAGGCCGGCAAAGCTGAAACAGATATCGGTCGGCACGTTGGCGCTCATGCCCAGCAGCTCGCACATCTAAACGTACCCGATCGTTCTGATCCCGGATGTCCGTGGAACCGGCATCCGCTCATCTTTTCTGCCGCTCATCGACTGGATAATAGGCAAGTTTCGATCGAGCGCTCAAGGCGGGTCGCCCGGTTCAGGCGTCGATCGTTCCTTCGGAGGGCGGCATCGCCGCCGTGGCGGTGAAGGCGCCACGGCCACGCGCCAGGGCCAGGTGCCGGGACAGCATCCGCTCGATCACGTTCCACAGGCGGCGGATCCCCTCGGTCATGGCGAGGTAGATCAGCGCGCAATAGAGGTAGATCGAGAAGTCGAACGTCCGCGCGAAGATGATGCGCGTGATGCCCAGCAGGTCCGGCAAAGTGACGATCGCGGTCAGCGCGCTGGCCTTGATCATGCTGATCAGCTCATTACCATAAGGCCTGAGCGCGACCAGGAACGCTTGCGGCCAGACGACATGGCGTGAGGTCCGGTAGGACGACAGGCCCAGCGACCGCGCCGCCTCCGTCTGACCGCGCGAGACCGATGCCAGCGCGCCGCGCATGATCTCGGCCTGGTAAGCCCCCGTGTTCAGCGAGAAGGCAAAAATGGCGCAGTAGAAGGCTTCACGAAAGAAGCTCCACAGCCCGACCGACGTCAGGAACGGCCGGATCTCGCCGGCGCCGTAATAGACCAGGTACAGCTGGCACAGGAGCGGTGTGCCGCGGAAGACGGTGACGTAGGCGAGCGCCAGCTTCGACAGCACCGGATTGTTCGACATCCGCGCCAGGCACAGCGGATAGGACAGCAGGAAGCCCAGTGTGCAGGAGATCAGCACCATCTCGACGGTGATCTGCAGCCCGCCCAGGATCCGCCAGCCCCAGGTCTGGAGCATGTCGATGTTGAACAAGAAGCCCAGAAGCCCGTCCATCAGGCATATCCGCGGTTGGCGCGCTTTTCGAGATAGCCCTGGACGAGGGCCGACCCGATGCTGACGACCAGATAGACCGCCGCCGCCACCGAGTAGAACAGGATCGGCCGCGTGGTGGCTTTGCTGGCTTCGGAGGCCGCGCGCAGCAGGTCCATGAGCGCCAACGTCGAGACCAGCGAGGTGTCCTTGACCAGGATCGTCCAGATATTGCCCAGGCCCGGCAAGGCCACGCGGCCCAATTGCGGCAGGACCACCAGCAAGAACACGCGCCGGCGCTCCAGCCCCAGCGCGTGCGCCGCCTCGATCTGCCCGGACGGTATCGCCTTCAGCGAGGCGATCCAGACCTCGCTCGAATAGGCGGCGACGACGACGGAAAGCGCGATGACGCCCGCGACGAAGGCATTCACTTCGATATGCACCGCGTCGCCGAACAGGTGGCTCAGCTTGTCGATCAGCGCCTGCAGGCCGAAATAGATGAGGAACAGCGCCAGCAGGTCCGGAATGCCACGGAAAAACGTCGTGAAAGCGTCGCACAGTGCCCTAACCAGGCGGCGGTGCGACGATTTCAGCAAGGCCAGCACCAGCCCGCCGCCGAAGCCGAACGGCACCACGGCAACGGCCAGCGCCAGCGTCGTCAGAGCCCCCGTCAACAAGAGGGAGCTCCAACCCCGCGGGCCGAACAGGAGATCGAACCAGTTCATCGTCCGACCTCGTGTCGCGGATCAGGCACGGAGGGCTGAGGCCGGCTTACTTGCCGCGGATATCGATCTTGAAATAGCCGGTCTCGATCTTCTTATAGGTGCCGTCGTCGTCCAGCGCCTTGATCGCCTTGTTGAACATGTCCTTCAGGTCGGTATCCTCGGGCCGGAACGCAGCACCGACGCCCGGGCCGAAGATGTCGGGCGTGCGCTTGATCTCGGTGATGATCCGGCAGCAATCGTTGCCGCTCTTTTCCATGAAGGTCTGGGCCACCAGGATATCGGTCACGACATAGTCGAGACGACCGCTGGCCAGATCTAGGTTCGGCTCGTCGGCGCCCGGATAACCCTTGTAGGTCGCATCCGGATAGGTCTTCTGGATGTAGTCGGCGAAAGTCGTCGAGGATTGCGAACCGACCAGCTTGCCCTTGAGCATCGCCGGCGACACGTCGTCGCTCTTGTTCGCCTTCGCCGTCATGATGACGGGTGCCGTCGCATAATAGACGTCGGAGAACAGGACCTTCTGCGCCCGTGCCGGGGTCTCGTTCATGCTGGAGAAGATGACATCGAACTTGCTGGCCAGCAGGGCTGGAATGACACCGTCCCAATCCTGGTTCTGGAACGTGCAGGTCACCTGCATCTTCGCGCACAGCGCCTTGGCATAATCGACCTCGAAGCCGACGATCTCGCCCTTCTCGTTGACCGATTCGAACGGCGCATAAGTCGCATCCATGCCGAAACGCACGGTTTTCCATTCCTTCGCCTGCGCGCCGGCACCGACGAGGCATGTCGCAAAACCCAGTATCGACAAGAAATGCGCCGTTCTCATTGCAAGCTCCCCGCGTTCATCCGATCAACGATCGTTCGACCGCCATCCCGCAAGTTGCGTGCCAGAATACCTGCGATGCCCCCGACACAATCAAAAGACGTAACAAAAGGTTGAAACATCCTTGAGTGGGCCAAGGGGTCGCGCGCGAGCCGGGCTGCGATGCCGCCTTGGGCGTTGTGGCCGGGCGGCCGGCCCGCGACGATGTCGGTCCCTCAATCCAGGACGGAAACCGAGACCATGCGACCGATCCACCTGCTGTGGGCGATTTTCATCACTGCGATCTGGGGCTTCAATTTCGTCGTCATCAAAGTCGGCCTCGGCAGCTTTCCGCCGTTGCTGCTGACCGCGCTACGTTTTTCCTTCGCCGCAGTGCCGGCGCTGTTCCTGGAACGGCCGGCCGTGCCCTGGCGTCACCTGATCCTGACCGGCTCCGCGCTGTTCGTCGGGCAGTATGTCCTGCTGTTCGTCGCCATGAGCCAGGGCATGCCGCCCGGCCTGGCGTCGATCACGCTGCAGGTGCAGGTCTGTTTCACCATGCTGCTGGCGGTCGTCACCCTGGGCGAGCGGCCGCAGCTGCGGCAATGGGCCGGCGCCGCCGTCGCCTTCGCCGGCCTGGCCGCGATCGGATCGACGGTCGGCGGCGACGTAACCAGCCTCGGGCTCGGCCTGACGACCCTGAGCGCCCTCAGCTGGGCCGGCGGCAACCTGCTGCTGAAGCGCATGCCGAAGCCGCAGGACGGGCGGCCGGTCAAGATGCTGAACCTGATCGTCTGGTTGAGCCTGGTGCCGCCCCTGCCGTGCTTCGCCCTGTCGCTGGGCTTCGAGGGGCCGGCCCGCATCCTGGACGCGCTCGCCAACGCCGGCTGGGTCGGCTTCGGCTCGCTGTTCTATATCGTGGCACTGTCGACCCTGGTGGGCTTCGGCATCTGGGGCCGGCTGCTGTCGCTCTACAGCGCGTCCACGGTCGTGCCCTTCTCGCTGCTGGTGCCGATCTTCGGGGCCGCGTCGGCGGCCCTTGTGTTCCACGAGAGCTTCGGCCCCGCACGCCTCGCGGGGATGGCGCTGATCATGAGCGGCCTTGCCGTCGCGTCATTTCCGATCGGCTGGCTGCGCCTGAAGCGGCAGGCGGTCTGAGCGTCGCCGCTCAGGCCGTCTGGACGCCGGCGATGAATTGCTCGACCTCGCGGTTGAGCGCGGTCGATTGATGGCTGAGATCGTCGGCGGTCTGGCGCACCTGCCCGGCCGCGACACCCGTCTCCGCGGCGGCCGTGCGCACCTCGTCCAGCTGGCTCGAGACCCGGCCGGTCACCGTCGCCACGTCCTGGGCATCGCGCGCGACCTGGTTCATGGCGCTGACCTGCCCCTGCACCGCCTGGGTGATGGCGCCGGTCAATCCATCGACTTCGCGAATGCGCGCGCCGATGCCGCCGATGGCCTGCACCGCGGTTTCCGTCGCCTGCTGGATCGCGGCGACCTGTCGTGTGATCTGTTCGGTCGCCGCCGCCGTCTGCGAGGCCAGGTTCTTGACCTCGCTCGCGACCACGGCGAAGCCCTTGCCGGCCTCGCCGGCCCGCGCCGCCTCGATCGTGGCGTTCAACGCCAGCAGGTTGGTCTGGGCCGCGATGGCACTGATCACGCCCACGACCTGGCCGATCTGGGCGGCCGCGTCCGACAATTGGGCGACTTCCCGGTTGGTCGCCTCGGCATCGCCGACCGCCCGCGCAGTGAGGCGCGAGGATTGCTCGACCTTGTCGGACACTTCGGACAGCGAGGCCCGCATCTCCTCGGCGGCACCGGCGACCGCATTGATGCTTTCCGCCGCCTGCTGGACCGCGCGCGCGATCTCTTCTGTGCGTTGGGTCGCATCGCCGGCCGTCCCGGTCATGGCGCCAGCCGCATCGATCATGCGCCCGGTCGCCTGCCCGACCGCGTCCAGCGTGCGGCCGACCGAGGTTTCGAAGCCACGGCACAGCAAGCCCAGCCGTCCGGCCCGCGCGAGATCGGCCTCCTGCGCGCCTAAGCGTTCCGCCGCGAGGCGGTCTGCGTCGAGCGCGCCTTGCCGCAGGGCTTCCAGTGTCACCGCCATCTCGGCGAATTCGTCGTCCTGACCGACCAGCGGCACGGGTTGCGCATAGTCGCGCCGGGACAGATGGCCGATCGCGGCGCTCAGGCTGCGCACCGGAGTCACCACCCGGCGGCGGATCAACCGCAGCACGAAGGCGGCACCGGCCAGCGCCAGCAACAGCACCGCGCTCGATGCCGCCAGGGAAAAGCGCGCCGATGCGCGCTGGTCTTCGGCACGCCGCTGCATCAGGTCGAGGGCGGTCAGCGCGATCTTGAGGATCGGTTCGAACGGCGCGTTGCACAGCGTCGTCCATTGCCCCGGCGTCACTGGCGCCGTACCGCTGTCGTCGAGCTTCCGATAGACCGCGTCGCGCTCGGCAATCGATTTTCCCATGGCTGCGTCCGCTTCGGCCAGCGCGCCTCGCAGGGCGCTGGGCACGCCGGGTCGCACCATCAGGCCTTTGAGCGAAGTCCAACCGGCCTCGCCCGATCCCCGCAGCCGGTCGACGCCCGCCCGCACGTCGGCCGAAAGCTTCTTGCCGCCGGCGACGGCCCCGCGCGAGGCCGAACATTCGGAGCCGGCGGCATCGCGGATGCCCCAGGCCGTCTGTCGGGCGCCAACCAGTTCGCCGACGAACGGATCGGCGATCCGCGCCTCTCCGGCAACATTGAGCGACGCTTCGTTCAGGCTATCGATGACCGCACCCAGTCCCTTGTACCAGGCCTCGGTCGCCTTGATGTCGCGCTCCGCCTTTGGCTTGGCGGCATAGGCATCGAGTTGGTCCCACAGTTGGCCGACGGCGCTCCAGCGTTGCTGCAGCTCCACGGTAAGCCGATCCAGCCCGGCGCCGCCGATGCGCGGCAGGACCCTGACCGCCGCCTGGAACTCGTTGGCGTCGCGGGCGCGCACCTCGGCCAATTTCGGCTTCGGATCGTCGAGATTGAGTAGCGCGGTCTGGATGTCGCCGCGCGACACGCGCAGCGCCTGCATCGAACCGAATACGGTGCGATCGGCCTCGGCGAGCGTAACCAGACGACTGGCCTCGGACGTCTCGCGGATGGCAGTGACGACCTGAAGGCCCAGCACGATGACGAGCAACGCCGACAGGGCGACGAACGCGGCTGTCAGCAGGCTGCCGACACGTAGACGAAGCCCAAGACTCATGCCGCCCTCCCCATCGGCGCGCTTGCGTCGCGCGCCCCCCAAGGGGCTGACTTTACATTAAAGTTTTGACAAATCGTTACACGACCCGAGATTCGGCACCCCGACACGAGGCACCGACCCCCGGGGTCGCGTCATCCGCGCAGGCTGGCGCCGGTCAGCTTCACGACCTGGGCGACGACCGTCTTCGACACGGCCTCGATCGCTTCATCGGTCAAGGTCGCCTCGACCGGCTGCAGGGTCACGGTCAGGGCCAGCGACTTCTTGCCCTCCGGCACGCCCTGGCCGGTATAGACGTCGAACAGGCGGACCTCGGTGACGAGCTTCTTGTCCGCGCCCCTGGCTGCCCGCAGCACCGCCTCGGCGGTCACCGCCGTATCGACCAGAAAGGCGAAATCGCGCTCGATCGGCTGGAAGGGCGACGGTTTCAACAGCGGCCGGCCCTTCTGCGCCTTGGCGGGCGGCACCGCATCGAGATAGACCTCGAAACCTGCCACCGGCCCCTTCAGGCCCAGTTCGCCCACCAGGCGCGGATGGATCTCGCCGAAATGCGCCAGCACGTTCTTGGGGCCGAGGCGGATCGAGCCACCCCGCCCCGGATGATACCAGCCCGGCGGGTCGGCCGTGACCTGCAGGTTCTCGACCGGCGCACCGGCGGCGGCAAGCGCCGCGAACGCGTCGGCCTTGGCGTCGAACGCGTCGACGGGCGCGCCGGCGTCGCGCCACAGTTTCCTGGCCGTGCGGCCATGCCGGATGCCCGCCGCGACCAGGGACTGGCCGCCCGGGGTGTCGTCGCGATACTGCGGCCCCAGCTCGAACAGCGCCACGTCGCCATAGCCGCGATCGGCATTGCGCTGGGCCGCGGTCAGCAGGTTGGGCAGGATCGTCGGGCGCATGATGTCGAGGTCGCTCGAAATCGGATTTGCAACCATCAGCGACGGGTCCACCGTGCCGAACAGGCTGTGATTCCCGACACCGAGCAGCACGCTAGACATGAAGGAATAGGTCACCGCCTCGTTCAGGCCGCGCTCTGCCAGGGTCCGCCGGACCAGCCCGGCACGGCGCTGGCTGGCATCGACGGCCTGGCCCGGCAGGGCGCCGACCGGCAGCAGCGGCACGGCGGGGATATGGTCATAGCCATGGAGGCGCAGCACCTCCTCGACCAGGTCCGCCTCGCCTTCGATGTCGGCGCGCCATGACGGCAGCGAGACGGTGAAATCCGCCCCGGTCTTGACGACCGAGCAGCCGAGATGGCTGAGGATGCGCGAGATCGCCTCGTCCGGCACCGCGACCGCGCCCAGGCTCTGGACCCGCTGAGGCCGCAGGGTGATGCTGCGCCGCCAATCCGGCTCGGCGCCAGTCGCGGTGACCTCGCCCGGCTCGCCGCCGCACAAGTCGAGCACCAGCCGCGTCGCGATTTCGATCGCGTCGAACACGAAGGCCGGATCGACGCCGCGCTCGAAGCGATAGCGCGCATCGCTCTGCACGTTGAGCCGGCGCCCGGTTTCGGCCGTGCGGATCGGATCGAACAGCGCCGCCTCGATCAGCACGTCGACGGTATTCTCGTCGCAACCCGTCGCCTCGCCGCCCATCACGCCGCCCAGGCTGACCACGCCACTCTCGTCGGAGATCGCGATCATGCCGGCTTCGAGCGCATACTCCTTGCCGTTGAGCGCCAGCATCGTCTCGCCGCCCGCCGCCGGGTGCACGGTCAGGTCGCCCGTCAGCTTGCCGACATCGAACACATGCAGCGGCCGGTTGAGGTCGAAGGTCGCGAGGTTGGTGATGTCGACCAGGGTCGAAATCGGACGCAGCCCGATCGAGGTCAGACGCTCCTGCAGCCAGGCCGGGCTCGGGCCGTTCCTGACGCCGCGGATGACCCGGCCGACGAACAGCGGGCAGTCCTTGGCGGCCGCATCGGCGATGTGGATCCGGACCGGGCTCGCGAACCGACCGGCGATCTTCTCGACCGCGAGCGGCTTCAGGCTGCCGACGCCGGCTGCCGCCAGATCGCGTGCGATGCCGCGCACGCCCAGGCAATCGGCCCGGTTCGGCGTGATCTTGATGTCGAGCATCGGATCGTCGAGGCCCATCACGGCGGCGAACGGCTGGCCGACCGGCGCATCCGCCGGCAGCTCGATGATGCCCTCGTGGTCGTCGCTCAGCCCCATCTCATAGGCCGAGCACATCATGCCGTTGGACGCGACGCCGCGGATCTCGCTCGGTTTCAACACCAGGCCGGTGCGCGGAATGGTCGAGCCCGACGGCGCGAACACGATCTTGAGGCCGGCCCGCGCATTGGGTGCGCCGCAGACGACCTGTACCGTTTCGTTGCCGGTATCGACCTTGCACAGCCGCAGCTTGTCGGCATTCGGATGCTGGTCGGCCGACACGACATAGCCGACCGTGAACGGCGCCAAGGCGGCACCGCGATCCTCGATGCCGTCGACCTCGAGGCCCAGCATGGTGAGACGGGCCGAGAGCGTCGCCAGGTCGGCGTCGGTCTCGAGATGCTGCTTGAGCCAGGAAAGCGTGGTTTTCATCGGCTGAGCCCTCCCGTCAGGCTCGGTCGTTCCAACGGCAGGAAGCCGTAATGACGCAGCCAGCGCAGGTCGGACTCATAGAAGGTGCGCAGATCCGGAATGCCGTATTTCAGCATCGCGATGCGCTCGATGCCCATGCCGAAGGCGAAGCCCTGGTAGCGGGTCGGATCGATGCCGCAGTTGGCCAGCACCTTGGGGTGGACCATGCCGCAGCCGAGGATTTCGAGCCATTCGCCGTAATTGCCGAGCTTCAGCTCGCCGCCGGAACGCAGGCAGCCGATATCGACCTCGGCGCCGGGCTTGACGAACGGGAAATAGCTGGGCCGGAAGCGCAGCGGCAGGTCGTCAATGTCAAAGAACGCGCGCAGGAACTCGGTCAAGCAACCTTTGAGATGCCCCATGTGGGTCTTCTCGTCGATCACCAGCCCCTCGACCTGATGGAACATCGGCGAATGGGTCGCGTCATGGTCGAAGCGGAAGGTCCGGCCCGGGCAGATGATCCGGATCGGCTGGCCCTGGGCCAGCTTGTCCTTGTCGCGCAGCATGGTACGGATTTGTACCGGCGAGGTGTGGGTGCGCAGCACCTTGCGCGTGCCGTCCGGCTTGTCGGCCAGATAGAACGTATCGTGCTCCTGGCGCGCCGGATGGTCGGCCGGGATGTTCAGCGCTTCGAAATTGTAGAAATCGCCCTCGATGTGCGGGCCTTCCTCGACGTGAAAGCCCATGGCGCCGAAGATCGCGGTCAGTTCGTCGATGGTCTGGCTGATCGGATGGATCCGGCCGGCCCCGTCATAGGCGACGGGCAAGGTGACGTCGATCCGCTCGGACGCCAGCCGGCGCTCCAGTGCCGCCTCGCCCAGGTGCGACTGGGCGGCGTCGATCGCGGCGGCGATCTCGTCCTTCAGGCGATTGAGCGCCTGGCCCGCGGTCTTGCGCGCCTCGGCGTCGAGGCCTCCCAGGTCCTTCATCAGGCCGGTGATTTCGCCCTTGCGGCCCAGGGCCTGGACCCGGACCTGGTCGAGCGCCACCGGAGTGTCCGCCGCGGCGATTTCCGCCAGCAGGCGGCTGCGCAAGGCTTCCAACGCGTCCATCGCTTCCCTCGGGATCAAACGAGACAAAAAAAGGGCCGAAGATCGGATCTTCGGCCCTGGTATCGTGCGGATCGTTCGCTTGAGGCGCGCGCTCTCAAGGCGCGTCGCGACAATACTCGACCGGCGGGGCCGTTAACGGGTCCCGGTGGTAAATCGAGCGGCGTGCGAACGAGTCATCATCGGTTGGTTATTCGGCCGCAGCCGAAGCCTTCTCGCCGAGCGCCTTCTGGGCGGTCTCGACCAGCGACTGGAACGCAGCCGGCTGGGTGATGGCGAGGTCGGAGATGATCTTGCGATCCAGCTCCACGCCGGCCAGCTTCATGCCGTTCATGAACTGCGAATAGGTCAGTCCATGCTGGCGGGCGCCGGCATTGATGCGCTGGATCCACAGGCCGCGGAACGATCGCTTCTTGTTGCGACGATCGCGGTACGCGTACTGAAGGCCCTTTTCGACCTTCTCGATCGCGACGCGAAAGACCTTGCTGCCACGGCCGCGATAGCCCTTGGCAAGGTCGAGGATTTTCTTGTGACGGGCGTGCGTGATGACGCCCCGCTTGATGCGCGCCATGTTCTCAGCCCCTCAGATACGGCATGTACCACTTGACCAGATTCGCGTCGCCCTTCTGCAGGGTGACGGTACCACGGGCCTTGCGCTTCATTTTCTGCGGCTTCGAGATCAGGCGATGACGCTTGTGCGCGACGTTCATCTTGATCTTGCCGGTCGCGGTGCGGCTGAACCGCTTCTTCGCGCCGGATTTGGTCTTCAGCTTGGGCACTTTTCAGTTCCTTTGACCAAGGTTGCGATACGGTGGCTGGCATGCCCTGCGGCGCTAAAGCGCGGCCATGCCACCGAGATGGAGGCGGTTCGTATAGGGCATAGGTCGAAGGAACGCAAGCGGCGGCAGCCCGTAGGGCCGGCATGGAAGGGGGCCGCGCGGCGCAAGGCTGCGGGCCCCTCTCGAATTGAAACCGATGTCCGGTCGGTTTGCTAACCGTCAACCTTGGCCGGCAGGTCTTCGCGGATCGCGCCGCGGATGCGTTCGCGCAACGCCTCGGAGACCGGACCGATGTCGTGGGCACCGTGGGCGTGGTCGAGTTCCTTCACGATCACCTCGGCATCGGTCGGGCCATGGACCTGGTAATCGCAGCCCGGAAAGACCGAGCCGCATTCGAGGATCTTGCTCATTTCCATCTCCTTCGAGGAGCCACAACCGGCCCCCACAAGGATAACAGCCCCGGCTTGAACCCCGTTCCTCGGATCAGCCGTGCAAGGGACCAGGGCCGGGCTTCCAATCCGGTGGCGCCAGTTCGAAGTGAGCGAACTCGAAGCCAGGCGACACCGTGCAGCTGACCAGGGTCCAGGCCCCGAGGCTGACTGCGCATTGCCACGCGTCCGGCGGCACGACCGCCTGCGGCTTCAAGCCGAGCGCCAGGTCGCCGCCCAGATGCACGCCCCAGGCATCGTGGCCGTTTTCCGACACCGTGAGGGCCAGCGGAGCGCCGGCATGCCAGAACCAGATCTCGGCAGCATCGACCCGGTGCCAATGGGACGATTCGCCGGCCTGCAGCAGGAAGTAGATCGCCGTGACCGCCGCCCGCTCGCCCGGCGCCGCGGGTGCGCGATAGGTCTCGACATAATGCCCACCCTCGGGATGCGGCTGCATCCCGAGGGTGCGGATGATCTCGGCGGCGGTCATGCCTTGGGCTGGGTCGCCTGGAACGAGGGGCGTGCCGAAACCTTGGCGTACCAGGTCGCGAGTGCGGCGTAGTCGCCGCGCCAATCCTCGTCGGGAAAACGGAAATCGAGATAGCCCAGCGCGCAGCCGGCCGCGATCTCGCCGATCGTCAGGCTGTCGCCGAGGCCCTCCGCCGCGAGCGACGCCACGGCCTGGCGCACCTTGCGGAACTGCCCGTCGACCCAGTCCTTCCAGCGCAGCGTCTCGGGCCGGAGATACCCCTCGTAACGGGTCAGCAGCGCCGCATCGAGCAGGCCATCGGCCGTGGCCTGGCGCCGCAGCGCGGTCCAGCGCGCCGGCCCCGCGGCCGGGAACAGCCGGTTGCCACCATGCAGCGTATCGAGATATTCGGCGATGACACGGGAGTCGAACAGGCTCTGCCCGTCGTCCACCAGCAAAGTCGGTACCTTGACCAGCGGGTTCCGGGCCGCGACCTCCGGGTTGATCGCGGTCGGTGTAACCGCGCTCGGCACCAGTTCGATGCGATCGACCAGCCCGGTCTCATGGGCCACGACCATCACCTTGCGGACATAGGGCGATGCCGCTGAATAGAGAAGTTTCATGCACGGCCTTTCCGGCGTCGTTGTCAGAAATTATCCTTGCCGCGACGGATGGCGGCAAAGACCTCGGTGGCCGGTCGCCCGGCAAGGCCGAGCGCGGCCTGGACCGCCGGTACGTCGGCCCGCAGGAACGGATTGGTCGCCTTTTCGACGCCGAGGATCGTCGGAATGGTCGGCTTGCCGGCCGCCCGAAGCGCCGCGATCTCGGCCGCCCTTGCCTCCAGCGCCGGATTGCCCCGCTCGATCGTCAGGCCGAAGCGCGCGTTCGACTGAGTATATTCATGGCCGCAATAGACCCGCGTCGCATCGGGCAGCGACCGCAGTTTGCCGAGCGAGCGCCACATTTCGGCGGGCGTGCCCTCGAACAGCTTGCCGCAACCGAGCGAGAACAGGGTATCGCCGGAAAACAACGCCTGGTCCGCCTCGAACCAGAAGGCGATATGGCCGCTGGTGTGGCCGGGCACCGCGAAGACCTGCGCTTCGCTGCCGCCGACCCGGTAGCGGTCGCCTTCGGCGAGCGGTACGTCGACGTCGGGGATGCGGTGCAGGTCGGCGCGCGGTGCCGCGATCAAAGCACCCGTCGCCGCCTTCAGCGCAGCATTGCCGCCGATATGGTCCAGATGATGATGGGTATTGAGAATATGGCCGAGGCGCCAGCCCTCGGCCTCGAGGACGGCCAGCACGGGCGCCGCTTCCGAAGGGTCGACGACCGCCGTCTCACCGGTTCCGGCATCATGCAGCAGATAGCCGTAATTGTCGGACAGGAGCGGCACCAAACGGATTTCGAGCGCCATCGCGGATCTTCCCAGTCGCCTCGGACGTCCCACCATAGGGTCGCAGCCCTGCGCGCGCCAAGCCTTCCCCGTCACGTTTTCGTGCTAATCTCCGGTGCAATGTACTCCGACGTCGTCGATCTCCGCGATTTCTACCAATCGAGCCTGGGCCAGGTCGCCCGGCGCATGATCCGCCGCCGCATCCGGATCATCTGGCCGGACGTGACCGGGCTGCGCATGCTCGGCATCGGTTACGCCACCCCCTACCTGCGCCCGTTCCGCGACGAGGCCGAACGGGTCGTGGCCTTGATGCCGGCCGCCCAAGGCGTCTTGCAATGGCCGCGCGACGAGCTGAACGTCGCGGCCCTGTGCGACGAGGCCGAACTGCCGCTGCAGGATGCCTCGATCGATCGGGTCCTGCTGATCCACGCGCTCGAATGTAGCGAGGAACTGCGCCCCATGCTGGCCGAGGTCTGGCGCGTGCTGGCCGGCGGCGGGCGCGTGCTGATGGTCGTGCCGAACCGGCGCGGCATCTGGGCGCGGCTCGACCGCACGCCGTTCGGTGCCGGCCATCCTTTTACCCAGAACCAGCTGTCGCGCCTGCTGCGCGAGATGGCGTTCACCCCGGTGTCGAGCGCCGCCGCCCTCTATATCCCGCCGACCGCGTCGCGCATGGTGCTGTCAGCCGCCGGGGCGTGGGAGAACATCGGCGAACGCTGGTTCAATTCCTTTGCCGGGGTGACCATGGTCGAGGCGACCAAGCAGATCTACGCCAAGAGCAAGCCCGAGAAGCGGCCCCGCCGGCACTTGGTCTACAAGCCGGCCGCGACCTCGATTTGATTTCCGGAGCCGTCATGCGGATCGCGATCCTTCTCGCCGGCCTGGCCCTCGCCGGGTTTTCCCCGCACGCCGTCCTGGCCGCAAGCATCGACTGCGCCAAGGCGAAATATCCCTACGACAAGGCGATCTGCGCCGATCCGGAATTGAGGCAACTCGATGTCGATCTGGCCGCCGCCTATGACAAGCTCGCCGCCATCGCCGGCGAGACCGGACGCGACCGGATCCGGCGGGGCGAGTACGACCGGCACACGTATACCGAAGAGCTGTGCGCATCGAGCGACAAGGCCTGCCTGGCCGCCGCCTATCGCCAGGGCCTGAGCAGCGTTGCGCGATTCGCCGAACAACCTGCCGGTGCCGCCCTGGTGCCGGTCGAACGCTTCCGGCTGACCCTGGTCGGCAGGAACGGCCCGAAGACAAGCGTCGCGAGCGCCTTTCCACGGATCGACCATCCCGCCGTGCCATGGGCTGGTCAGTTCGAGAAGGCAGCCCGCCGCACGGCCGAAGCCTTGCTGCCGGAAGATCCCGCGACCGACGCCGTCGTCGACTATCGGTCGACCTATCTGGCGCCCGACCTGGCGGCCGTCGCCTTCCTTGTCCAGACGTTTCCCCATGGCGCCGCGCATGGCACCGGCCGGTTGGTCGCATTCGCCTATCTGCCGGGCGAGCAGCGAGGGTTGCGGCCGACCGACCTGTTCCAATCCGGCACGACCTGGAGCGGCTTTCTGGCCGAAAGCGCCCTTGCCGGCCTGCAGCAACAGGCGACGGCCGGCGGCTGGGCGCTCACGGTCTCCAGCCCGGGCGAACTCGAGACGACCGTCGCCGATCCCGACACCTGGGTGATCCATCCGAACGGCCTCGGTCTCGCATTCGACGAGGGCAGCGTTGCCGCCCGTGTCGCCGGCGCGCACGAGGTCCTGATCCCCTGGGCGGACCTGAAGCCCTACCTGTCCGCAACGCCGGCCTTCGCGATCCCGCAGCCTTAGCGTCCGGCTACTCCGCCCGGCGCAGCAGGAAGACGCCTTGCTCCGCCAGCCAATTGGCGGCGGCGCCATCGGCCCGGCACCGCCACGGCTGGCCGATGCGGTCGAGCATCTGAGCCTGCTCGACCACGAGGCCGAGGTCAGCCGCCAGTGCGAGGAAGTCGCGGATCGTGCACAGATGGATGTTCGGCGTGTCGTACCAGCTGTGGGCCAGCAGCGAACTGCTCGGCATGCGGCCGGTCACGAGCAACCCGAGCCGGACCCGCCAATAGCCAAAATTCGGCACCGAGACGATGGCGCGCCGACCGATGCGGGTCAGCCGTTCCAGCACCTGGCGCGGCTGGCGCGTCGCCTGCAGCGTCTGGCTGAGGATCGCATAGTCGAAAGCATCGGCCGGGTATGTCGCCAGATCATTGTCGGCGTCGCCCTGGATGACCGACAGGCCGGAGCGCACGCAGGCATTGACGCCGGCCTGGCTCAATTCCATGCCGCGCCCGTCGACACCCTTTTCCGCCGCGAGAGACGCCAGGAGTGCGCCGTCGCCGCAGCCGATGTCGAGCACCCGGCTGCCTGGTGCCACCATGTCGGCGATCAGGCGCAGGTCCCGGCGCAGGCCGTTGCCCAGGCTCACGTCAATCCCCGGTGCCGGGCACAGCCATCGATGAAGCCCTGCAGCGTCGCGAAGAATTCCGGCTCGTGCAGCAGGAAGGCGTCGTGACCGGCATCGGTCGCGATCTCGACGAAGCTGACGTTGCCGGCGACCGCATTCAAGGCATGGACGATGACCCGGCTCTCCGACGTCGGATACAGCCAGTCGCTGGTGAACGAGATCACGCAGAAGCGCACCTGGGTGCCACGGAACGCCTCGGCCAGCCGCCCGCCATGTTCGGCGGCCAGATCGAAATAGTCGGTGGCGCGCGTGATGTAGAGATAGGAATTCGCGTCGAAGCGCTCGACGAAGCTGGCGCCCTGGTGCCTGAGGTAGCTTTCGACCTGGAAATCGGCCTCGAACCCATAGGAAATCTGCTGGCGGTCCTGCAGGTTGCGGCCGAACTTGCGGTGCAGGGCCACCTCGGACAGATAGGTGATGTGCGCTGCCATACGGGCGACCGCCAGGCCCCGCTCCGGCCGCTTGTCCTCAAGAAAATAGCTGCCGCCGCACCAGTCCGGATCGGCCATGATCGCCTGGCGGCCGACCTCGTGGAACGCGATGTTCTGGGCCGAATGGCGCGAGGCGGTCGCGAGCGGTACGGCCGCGAACACCCGGTCCGGATGCGCGGTCGCCCATTTCAGCACCTGCATGCCCCCCATGGAGCCGCCCAGGGCGCAGAACAGTTGGTCGATGCCCAGGTGGTCGATCAGGCTCACCTGCGCCGCCACCATGTCGCCGATCGTGATGACCGGGAAATCGAGACCCCAGGGTTGCCCGGTCGCCGGATTGACCTCGCGCGGACCCGTCGTACCGAGACAGCCGCCCAGCACGTTGGAACAGATGACGAAATAACGGTCGGTATCGATCAGCAGGCCCGGACCGATCAGGGTGGTCCACCAGCCGGGCTTGCCCGTGATCGGATGAGTGTCGGCCACGAACTGGTCGCCGGTCAGAGCGTGGCAGACCAGGATGGCGTTCGACTTCGCCGCGTTCAGCCGGCCGTAGGTCTGGTAGGCCACGCGATAGGACGGCAGCACGGCGCCCGACTCTAGGGTCAACGGGGCGTCGACAACCAGGACCTGACCTGCGGCAGCGTCGTTCGCTCGGCGGATCGTCTCGGACAAACTCATCTCGAACAAGGGGTGATGCCGGCCGCAGGGGAAAGCATGCCGGAGCGACTGAATTGCAGATGGTATCTCGGCCGCCCCTCGGGACATGTCAAATGCTTTATATGCGGCGGACCCCTCGGACCGCCGCGGCGGATCCGGATGCGATTCGGGTTGTCGCTCGGCCCCGGGCGAGCGCAACATGCAAAGGTCTCGAAGTTTGAGACCGTGGAAACGCTTGAACCTTTTCGTTGAAACTGTGGTTGTTTGACTTTCCCATCATGGCCTCAGAGACCAGCCTCGACAGCTTGAGACAGAAGATCGACCGGATCGACGAGCAGATGCACGATCTGTTGATCGAACGCACCAGCCTGGTCGAAGAAATCCGGGGCCGGAAAAACCGGTCCGGTGCGCCGGTCATCCAGCCGGCCCGCGAGGCCGAGATCTTCCGTCGGCTGGCCGCGCGCCATCGCGGACCGTTCCCGCTGGGCGCGGTGCACCGGATCTGGCGCGAGATCATCACCGCGATCACCGCGCTGCAGCAGCCGCTCGCCATCGCCGTCTATGCCCCGGATGACCAGCCGGGCGCCTGGGACATCGCTCGCGACCAGTATGGCAGCCAGGTGCCGATGACGCCGTTCAGCACGATCAGCCAGGTGATCCGCGCCGTGACCGACCGATCGGCCACGATCGGTGTACTGCCCATGCCGTCCGAGGACGAGGCCGATCCCTGGTGGCGTCAGCTGATCTCCCGCGATACCGGCGCGCCGCGCATCATCGGCCGCCTGCCCTTCGCCGGCCGCGGCAATGCGCGCGCAGGGCGCGACGCGGTCGCCATCGCCTGCCAGCCGGTCGAGCCCAACACCTGCGATCGCTCGTTCATCGTCGTCGAGGTGCCGGCGCAGATCAGCCGGGCCCGGCTGCAATCCTGCCTCGCCGCCGCCGGCTTCCGCTGCGACCTGCTGGCGGTCTGGACCAGCGACGGCCTGTGCCTGGCGCTGGCGGAGCTGCATGGCGCCGTGGCGCCCGACGACGCGCGCCTTAGCGACTTGTCGGCACAGCTGGGCGAACCGATCGACCGCGTGTCCCACCTGGGCGGCTATGCCGAGCCGTTCGTGACCACGCCGCGCGCCTGATACCACCCGTCTGAAGAGGCCTTTCGCCGTGACCAACTCCGAGACTTCGTCTACCGAGCTGCTGCAACCCGTCGCCCGCCCCGGCGTACTCGACATCGCACCCTATGTCGGCGGCGAGTCCAAGGTGCCCGGCGTCAATCGCGTCATTCGCCTCGCCTCGAACGAAGGCGCGCTCGGGCCCAGCCCGAAGGCGATCGAGGCCTACAAGGCGCTGGCCGGCGAGATCCATCGCTACCCGGACGGTGGGGCAGCAGAACTCCGTGCCACCCTCGCCACCCGCTTCGGGCTCGAGGCGGAGCGGATCGTGTGCAGCGGCGGGTCGGACGAGCTGATCACCATGCTGGTCCGCGCCTATGCCGGCGCCGGAGACGAAGTGCTGTACAGCCAGCATGGCTTCCTCATGTATCCGATCGCGGCCAAAGCCGTGGGCGCCACGCCGGTCACGGCGCCGGAAACCGACCTCACGACCGACGTCGACGCCCTGCTGGCCGCGGTGACCGAACGGACCAGGCTGGTGTTCGTCGCCAACCCGAACAATCCGACCGGCACCTACATTCCCGCAGCCGAGATGGCACGGCTTCATGCCGGGCTGCCATCCCATGTCGTACTGGTGATCGACGCGGCCTATGCCGAATTCGTCGGCCAACACGACTACGAGCCCGGCATCGAACTGGTCCGGCGCACCACCAATACGGTGATGATCCGCACCTTCTCCAAGATCTACGCGCTGGGCGGCATGCGGGTCGGCTGGGCCTATTGCCCGGACAACATCGCCGACGTGCTGAACCGGATCCGCAATCCGTTCAACGTTAATGCCGCCGGCCAGGCGGCCGCCGTGGCCTCGCTCGAAGATGTGGAATTCGCGGAACGCAGCCGCGCGCACAACGACAAATGGCTGCCTTGGACCAGTGCCGCGCTGACTAGGCTCGGCCTCAAACTGACGCCCAGCGTCGGCAATTTCCTGCTGGCGGAATTTCCCGAGGCGGCCGGGCACGATGCCGATGCCGCCTGGGAATATATGAAGTCGCGCGGCATCCTCGTCCGCAAGATGGGCGGCTATGGCCTGCCGAACGCTTTGCGCATCACCATCGGCACCGGCGACGAGATGAAGGCAGTGGTCGACGCCCTCAGCCTGTTCCTCGGCAAGTCGTGACGGCCGCCGCCTTCCAGCGCATCGCGATCATCGGGTTCGGCCTGATCGGCTCGTCGCTCGGCCGGGCGATCCGGCAGCACGGGCTGGCCGGTACCTTGGTCGCCGTCGACCGCGACCCGGCCGCCCGGGCCGAGATCGAGACGCTGGGCCTGGCCGACCAGATCAGCGGCGATCTGGCGGGTGGCGTCGCCGATGCGGACCTCGTCATCCTCGCGACGCCGGTCTCCACCTATGCGGAAATCGGCCGGACCATCGCGCCGGCCCTGAAGCCAGGGGCGATCGTCAGCGATGTGGGCTCGGTCAAGCGCATGGTCCTGCGCGACCTGGCACCGGTCCTGCCGGCCCATGTCCATCTGGTGCCCGGCCACCCGATCGCCGGCACCGAGAAATCCGGCCCCGGCGCCGGGTTCGCGAGCCTGTTCGAGGGCCGCTGGTGCATCCTGACCCCGGAACCGGCGACCGACCGGGCCGCCGTCGCCGCGGTCAACGCGCTGTGGCATGCGATCGGCAGCGACGTGGTCGAGATGGACGCGGATCATCACGACAAGGTGCTGGCGATCACCTCGCACCTGCCGCACCTGATCGCCTACACGATCGTCGGTACCGCGGTCGACCTGGAAGAGGACATCAAGTCGGAGGTCGTCAAGTTCTCGGCGAGCGGCTTTCGCGACTTCACGCGCATCGCCGCGTCCGATCCGACCATGTGGCGCGACATCTTCCTGAACAATCGCGAGGCGGTGCTGGAAATGCTGCAACGCCTGACCGAGGACCTGTTCGCGCTGCAGCGGGCGATCCGCTGGGGCGAGGGCGATTTCCTGCACGAGCGCTTCACCCGCGCCCGGGCGGTCCGCCGCAGCGTGATCGAGGCGAAGCAGGCCTGAACGGCCGGCGCCTTACCAGTCGATCCGGTTCAGCTTGAGTAGCCGGGCCGGTCCCAGGAAAATCGCGTTGGCCTGGACCGAAACGGGGGTCTTGAGCTGCGGTGTGCCGTCCGCGCCGCGCTGGGCCATCATCGACAGCCCCATGCGGGCGAGCGCCGCGTCGTTCTGCTTGATGCCGCCGCTGGCGATCAGCGCATCGAGGATCGCGTCGTAGCCCATGATGCGGGCGCTGAACGCACCCAGCGGCTGCATGTCCTTGTCGAGGGTCAAGGTGCCGTCCGCCGCGAGGCTGAGGGGTCCCCAGGCGAGATCGACGCTCTGCAGCTCGATGGTGCCGCCGTCGTCCCGCCAGCCCGCCAGCGCGTCCGCCAGCTTGCCCGGCGGCACTGGTCCGCGCCATGTGGCATCGAGCTTCAGATGGTCGACCTGCTGGCCGAGCGGCACCACGCCGGCCGCCAGTGTGATCTGGTGCGCCCGTAAACTGATCGAGAACAGGGGTTCTTCGTGCGCATGCGGCGGCGTCGGCGGCAGGCGCAGGTCCAGGGTGGCGGCTGCCAGTTTGGCGGTCCGGTCACCCGACGTGATCGACAGACTCTCGACCTGGATATCGGCAAGCTGGCCGCCCGGTGTGGCGCCTGGCCCCAACACCGTGCCGAGGGTGCCCTTGAGGCTGCCCAGCACGAGGGTTCCCTGCGGCGCATCGATCGAAACGCCCGCGGGCAGTGCGAAGCGCCAGGCATCGAGCTGCCAGGGCCGAGCCCATGCGATCGCCGTCGGGGCCGTCAGGCGGGCCTTGGCCATGTGGGGCAACCCGTCTACCGCGAGATCGGAAAACCGGACCTCGAGCCGCAGGGGAAAGCCGCCGGTCGTCTCTGCTCCATAGGACAGGTTCGTCCCTCGGTCGCGCTCGCGGGCGATATAGGTGTCCACGCGGCTGCGCGCCCGATGGGCAAGCATCAGCCAGGCGGTGGAATAGAGGACCACAAGCGCGACGATGACGGCGACGCCGGTGGTCAGATTCAAGCGGGGGCGGAACATGGCGCGCGGTTATACGCGCGTTCGGATGCCGGGTCGATGGGCAAGGCGTCGCGCCGGCGGCGGCCCCGCCCAGGGGTCTCACGCGGTTCGGGCATGCCTCGTCGGCGCCGCGTCGCCGAGCACGTCGAAGGTCCGCACGCCGACTTCCGGCGGCATGGGGGCAAGCCAGGGCGACGCTGAGAGCGTCGCCTGCGCATCCGACAGGCCTTGGGCCCATCGAGCCAGCATGGTCGCATGGCCGAATTCATAGTCCTTCGCCGACCCCTGGTCGTGGGTCGGGCGGTAGATCAGCTCGACGATGTCCATGGTGGTGACGCAGGCGAATTCGTAGAGGATCTGGCCCTCGGGCGTCTGGCGCACCTCCGGCAACTGTTCCAGCAGATCGTTGATGATGTGCCGCACGTCGTGCATCGTCCGGGCCGTTTCGGTGCCGGCGCGAGTGCGGCTCGAATAGCGGATGTCCTTTTCGCGCTCGCCGACCGTATCGAGGTCGGTCGGCAACGGCCCGCGCGCATTGAACAGATCGACCTGGAAGGTCAGACGGCTGCGCCGCGGCAGGGTATCGATGACGTATTGCAGCGGCGTGTTCGAGACGAGCCCGCCGTCCCAATAGAACTCGCCGTCGATCTCGACCGGCGGGAAGCCCGGCGGCAGCGCGCCGCTTGCCATGACGTGCTCGGGCCGGATCGTGATATCCGCATTGTCGAAATAGGCGAAATTGCCGGTGCGCACATTGACCGCACCGACGCTGAAGCGGACTTCGCCTGCATTGATCCGATCGAAATCGACCAGACGCTCGAGCGTGCCCTTGAGCGCCGTCGTATCGTAGTAGCTGAGCGGCGGCGGATTCAGCAGCCAGCTCAGCACCGGCTTCGGTGCGAAGAAACCAGGCTGGCCGAACAGCACCGCATGGGCGGCGCTGAGGCTGGGCGTATCGAGCGCCTTGGGCAGGCCGGGCCAGAGCGGCGGCGGCGAAGTGATTTCGTTCCAGAAGGCCCGCAGGCGGTCGACCCGGTCTTCCGGCGCATTGCCGGCGATCAATGCCGCGTTGATTGCGCCGATCGAGATGCCGGCGATCCAGTCCGGAGCATAATCGGAGGACGCGAGCGCCTCGTAGACACCGGCCTGGTAGCTGCCGAGCGCACCGCCGCCCTGCAGGACGAGGGCGACCTTCTTGTCGTAGGAGGCTGGTCGGGGCGGTGCGGCGAACGGTGCCATGGGATCGTCTCCTGGTCGTGGCGCGAAACCGGGCGGCTGGCCGCCTTCATCAGGACAGAAGGCGGCCGGCGGGAGAAGTAAAGTTTGCGGTATCGCCCCGGCCGTCCCGCGTCTTGCACATGGCGGCCCGGCATGCCCGGCGATTGCCGCCGCCGACCGCGCCGCGCGAAGCTCCCCATCCCTGCCCCTCCGGGACCGAACGATGATCGTGCCTCAGTCCGTCACCGCCCTGCCCGTCTCGCCGCTTCAGCGGGCGGCCCCGGTCCTGTTCGTGCTGCTGTGGTCGACCGGCTTCATCGGCGCGAAGCTCGGCCTGCCCTATGCTGGCCCGTTGACGTTCCTGGGATTCCGGTTCGTGCTGGTGGTGGCTCTGACCGCCCCGCTCGCCGTGCTGCTGGGCGCGCGCTGGCCGCGCCGCCTGGTCGACTGGCTGCACGTCGCCATCGTCGGGCTGCTGATGCAATTCATCTACCTGGGCGGCGTGTTCATCGGCATCGCCCACGGCGTGCCGGCCGGCATCTCGGCGCTGATCGTCGGATTGCAACCGATCCTGACCGCGGCCCTCGCCGGTCTGGTGCTGGGCGAACGGATCCGGCCGCGGCAATGGTTCGGCCTGGCCCTGGGTCTGGTGGGCGTGGCGCTGGTCGTCGTCAACCCGGCGCTGTTCGATCGCGATCGGCTGGGGGCCGCGGGCATCACCATCGTCGCGATGATCGGCATCACCGTGGGCACGCTGTACCAGAAGCGCTTCTGCACCGGGATCGACCTGCGGGCGACCGTCGTCATCCAGAACGCTGCCGCCGGCCTGGCCATGGTGCCGGCGGCCCTGATCTTCGAGTCCGCGGTCATCGACTGGTCGCCCCGCTTTCTGTTCGCCATGGCTTGGCTGGCGATCGTGCTGTCGCTCGGCGCCACCATGCTGCTGTTCTATCTGATCCGCCACGGCGCCGCCTCGCGCGTGTCGAGCTTGTTCTACCTGACCCCGGCGGTGACGGCCGTCATGGCCTTCCTGCTGTTCGGCGAGCGGCTGAGCCCGCTGGCGCTCGTCGGCATGGCGCTGGCGGCGGCCGGCGTATGGGCGGTCAACAGCAGCGGCCGGGACTGATGCTCTGGTCCGAACACGCCGCGGCCCCGCCCGCCTTGCCGGTTCCGGACGGCGATCTATGGGTGTTCGGCTACGGCTCGCTGATGTGGGACCCAGGCTTCCCGCACGACGCGATCGTACCGGCAGAGATCGAAGGATACAGCCGTGCCTTCTGCGTGCGCTCGCACGGGCATCGCGGCTCGCCGGTGCGGCCGGGGCTGGTGGTCGGGCTGCAGCCGGGCGGTCGATGCCGCGGCCTCGCCATCAGGGCGGAAGCGCGGCACAAGGCCTCGATCCTCGACTATCTCTGGCGTCGCGAGATGACCCTGGCGGACGGCTACGCACCGCAGCGGGTGGTCGCACGGCTGGACGATGGACGGACGATCCGCGCGCTGACCTTCGTCGCCGACCTGGAGCACGAGGCCTATGCCGGCGCGCTCTCGGTCGAACAGGCGGCCCGACGCATCGCCACGGCAGAGGGCCAGCGCGGCACGAATCGGGACTATCTGGCGCGCACGCTGGCCCGCCTGACCGAGCTCGGCATCCAGGATCCCGGGCTGACGGCACTCGGCGAAGCCGTCGTCGCCCTCGCTTGCCGGCCCGATCCGCAATTCCCCTGTTGACTGCCACCGCCGTCTGCGCAATCTGCCCCACGCTCCCGCCGGGTGGAGCAGGACAGGGTGGGGACGCCAAGGGATGACGGAGCAGACGCAGAACACGGACGGCCAGTCGACACGGCCGATGTTCTTCAACAAGCTGATGACGTTCGACCGGGAGATTCACGCCAACCTGAAACTCGATACGAACAGCGGTTTCGAGTTCGCGGCGCGCGCGCACCTGGTCCCGATCACGATTTCCGAGTTCCGCTACGTTGCCCGGCAATACCCGATCATCTTCAGCAGCGGCGCCATTCCGATGCCCTTCGCCGTCTTGGGACTGCGCGAAGGCACCAACCTGATGGTGGGTGCCGACAACCAGTGGCGCAATCGGACCTATATTCCGGGTGCCATCCACACCTATCCGTTCATCCTGCTGCCGATCTCCAAGGATTCCGACGAGATCTCGCTCGTGGTCGATCCGGGTGCCAAGTGCCTGGGCGATACGGGCGAAGCCTTGTTCGCCGACGGCAAGCCTACGCCGGTCCTCAACCGGATCATCGAACTGACCCAGACATTCCGGGCCGGCATGATTCGGACGATCGCTTTCGGCAAGATGCTGGCGGAGCACAAGATGGTGGAGGCGCGCGGTGTCGAGTTGACGCTGCAGGACGGCAGCAAGTTCCGGGTCGACAATTTCCTCACCCTGTCGCCGGGGAAGATCGATGAGGCCGCCAACAACATCTTCCTGCGCTGGCGCAAGGAGGGCTGGATCCTGCCGATGTTCCAGTACCTGCAATCGATGGATTCCTGGTCCATGCTCGGCGACCTGGAGAGCGAGCGCCGCGCCGCCGAAGCGGCCGCGAAAGCCTAGATCCGAGAAACGAGGCCCGTTCGGGACGGGCCCGTTTCAGGCATGTGCGCTCTCGGCATAGGCCGCAAGGACGTCGTCGACCGCCCCGAACAGTCGGACCTGGCCGCGCTCCAGGAACAAGGCCTTGTTGCACCATTCCCGAACGATCAGCTCGGAATGGGATGCCAGGACCAGGATTTTCGATCCCGACACGAAGCTCGCCAGCCGGTGCCGCGCCTTTTCCAGAAAATAGGCGTCGCCGGCCAGCAGCCATTCGTCCATCAGCAGAATCTCCGGATGGACGCAGGTCGCGACGCCGAACGCGAGCCGCATCAGCATGCCCGATGAATAGCTGCGGATCGGCATGCGCAGATAATCGCCCAGTTCCGTGAAGGCGGCGATCTCATCGAGCTTGCCGGCCATTTCCTTGGGCGCCATTCCCATGTAGACGCCGCGCAGGATGATGTTTTCATAACCGGTGGCGTCGTGATTGAGGCCCAGCGCCGAATCGAACAGCGGCGCCACCTTGCCGTCGACCTGAACCAGGCCGACGCTGGGCTCGAACGTGCCGGCCAGCACGCGCAGCAGCGTTGTCTTGCCGGCCCCGTTCGGACCGATGAGCGCCACCCGGTCGCCTTCCTCGATATCGAGGTTGATGCTGTCCAGCGCATGGACCACCAGGCGATGGCTGGCGTCGGCCAGAATCCGCCCGCCGGCGCCCGCGCGCATCAGGGTCTTCTTCAGCGACCGGCTGCCGCCTTGGTAGACAGGGAAATCGACGGAGACGTCGCGGAGTCGGATCGCAGTCAAGAAACCTTACACCCAGTAGGCTATGCGCGCGCGGAAGCGGGCAAAGAACGGAAAGGCGATCAGCCAGGACAGCGCGGTGACGCCGAGCGCCATGGCCCAGGAGGTTCCCGACGCCCATTCGCCCAGCAATGGCGCGCGGACGAGATCGATGAAGCAATTGAACGGATTGTAGAGCGCCAGCGCGATGTTCTCGCCGAGCAGGTCGGGGCGCCACATGATCGGTGTCATGAAGAAAATGACCTGCAGCAGACTGGCGACGACTGGCGGCACGTCGCGGAAGCGCGCACAGACCGCCGCCAGAATCAGGCCGGCCGGCACCATCGCGAGCAGCAGCAGCAGCATGCCGGGCAGGACCATGAGATCGGCCCAGTCGACCGTCACCCGGAACCAGACGGCGACGACGAGGAACACGACGAGATTATGGCCGAACACGATCAGGTTGCGCGCGATCACCCGATAGAGATGAACGGTGAGCGGCATGCGGATCTGCTTGATCACGTGCTCAGCCGCGATGAAGGCTGTGCAGGATTCCGTCAGCAGGGCAGAGACCAGTCCCCAGGTCAGGATCCCGAGCGAGAGATAGGGCAGATAGGTCTCGATATCCATCTTGAAGAGCCGGGAATAGAGCATCCCCAGGCTGCCGATCATGATGGCGGTACTAAGCGTCAGCCAGAACGGCCCGAGTACGGAACCCCGATAGCGCTGTTTGATGTCGCACCAGGCGACGAGGCCCCACAGCCACCAGTGCACCAACCCGCTGACGATATCCCGAAAGGCCAAGGTGGCGCGCGGCAGCGGCCGCCCCAGAGACACCTGCCGTACGGACGGCGCATCGGCTAGATCGAAACCGGTCACCGGCAAAACCACTCCACCATCATCATGCCGCTCATATTCCCCGCGCCCGCTCCTCGTGATGCTCCAGCCACCGAACCCGGGCCAGACGTCGCGGCTGAACTGTCGGGCGATGCGCCCGGCCGCATGTTCGATCGACGGATCCGCCGATCCATATCACGATAGTCATAGGTCTGTTGCGGATCGCAGGCCGGCACCAGTGAATAATCGATCAGCATCGAATTGTCGCGGTTCATGAAATCCAGATTGCCGAACCATCCGGTCGCGATCACCCGTTTGCCCAACTGCATGGCCCGCCGGCACCATCGGCTTCCGCAATCAAGCTCAACGGGAAAATCCGCAAGCGACCCCGTCTTTTCCAGCTGCTCCGGACATGCCCGCAGCAAGCGGTCGCATGGCACAACCCGCGGCAATGCACCGTCAAAGTCTTTCCCGACTGCGCAATTCGGCTATGCTCGCCTGGAGGATCGATCGGCGCCCAGCCGGCGGGGAGGACAATTGATCGAACGATTCGCGTTTCTGCCCGGCGAGCGGGCGCGCCCATCATGAAGCCGGCATCCCGCACCGCCCTGGCGTTCGGCGTTTCCGGGCAGGACGGCGCCTATCTGGCAAAATTGCTCATCGATCAAGGCTACGAGGTTCACGGCACCTCCCGCGATGCCGACGGCAGTTCCTTTTCCGGTCTGCGCGCCCTCGGCATCCTCGACCAGGTTCGGCTGCATTCCGCGACGCTGTCGGAATTCCGCAGCGTTGCGCAGACGGTGCAGAACGTGCGTCCGTCCGAAATCTTCAATCTCGCGGCACAATCTTCCGTCGGCCTGTCGTTTCAGCAGCCGGTCGAGACGATCGACAGCATCATGCACGGCACGATCAACATTCTGGAGGCGATCCGCTTCCTCGGGCTCGAAACGCGTTTCTACAGTGCGTCTTCCAGCGAATGTTTCGGCAATACCGAGGTGCCGGCCAACGAGAGAACCCCTTTTCACCCGCGCAGCCCCTATGCCGTCGGCAAGGCCGCGTCTTTCTGGGCCGTCGCCAACTATCGCGAAGCTTACGACCTGTTCGCCTGCTCGGGCCTGTTGTTCAATCACGAGTCGCCCCTGCGTCCGACCCGTTACGTGACCCAGAAGATCATCCAGGGCGCGGCCGACATCGCGGAACGCCGGACCGACACGCTGACGCTGGGCGCGCTCGACCTGACGCGGGACTGGGGCTGGGCTCCGGATTATGTGGATGCTATGGCGCGGATGCTGAAGCAAGACACGCCGGAAGATTTCGTCATCGCCACCGGCGTCGCCTACAAGCTGCAGGATTTCGTCGATACGGCCTTCCGCTGTTTCGGCCTCGACTGGACCAAGCATGTCGAAAGCGACTCCGCCTTCATGCGCCCGTCGGACATCTCGCGCAGCGTTGGCGATCCATCCAAAGCCAAGCGATTGCTCGGCTGGGCCGCGACGACGAAAATGCCCGACCTGGTGGACAAGCTGGTCGAGGCAGAGCTCATTCGCCGCAGCCTGCAAATCCGCTAGCCGTCGGACGACATCGATGAGGCAGCTCGTGGAGCAACGCGCCCACCGCCACCGACCCGGCACGCGCGCGCACTTCCGTCGGATCTGCCAGGCCGTCGGCGAAGCCTGCGGCCGGCGCCGGGTCCAGACAAGCACCCGCCCGGCATGTGTCCCGTCGCGGAGCCGGATATCTCTTTGGAAGGGGCGGATGGGCAGCCGTGTCGATTGACAGTCCCATGCCGTCCACCGAGTATTTTCTTCATGCCATTCTGCCATTCCCACCACCTGCGGACGATGAGAGCGGCCCGATGATTCATTTCTGGGACCGCGTGACCGCGCCCGTGATCGATGCGCTTCGCCCCCGCACCATCCTGCAGATCGGTGCCAAGGACGAGCATGCCACGCGGAAGCTGATCGAAGCGGCCATCCGGATCGGTGCCACGGTTCATGTCGCCGCCCTCGATCCTGCCTTCGACGTTGCGGCGGCCCGGCGCGACGCCGGCGATCGCCTCGTCGTGCATCCGGCCCGCGGACGGGACGTGGTGCCGCTGCTGGCCACGCCCGAGTTGATCCTGATCGACGACGATCCCAACTGGTACAACGTCCACGGTCTGCTGACCGCCGTGGAACGGCAGGCTCGAGGCGGCAACCGGCCGTTCCCGACCGTCCTGGTGACCCAGACCGGCTGGCCCTACGGCCGTCGCGATTCCTATGACGAGCCGAGCGCCATTCCGGAACATTTTCGCCAAGCCTACGAGCGGGCCGGCATCGTCCCGGGTAGCAGCACTTTGTCTGCCCAGCACGGGATCTTCTGCGATCGCTTCAACGCGGCAGCGGAGAACGAAGCCCAGAGCGGCGTCCTGACCGCGCTCGAGGATTTCCTCGGCGATCGGCCGGGCCTCTTCGCGATGAGCCATCTGCCGATGTTCCATGGCTTGACGCTGCTGCGGCCGACCGGCGGCCCGGCCGAGCCTGCACTGCAGTCGATCCTGTCCATCCTTGCGCTCGGACGATCGGCGATGGCCCTTGCGGTCGAACTCGAGGCAGCGCGTGTCGCGCTCGAGATCGACGGCATCGCCCTGCGCCAGGCGCTTGTCCAGGCGACCTATCGCAACGACGCTCTGCACCAGGCGTTGCGCGCCGAACAAAGTGCCGCCCCCTCCGAAGAGGCTGGAGAGGCCCGCGCAGCTGCGCTGGCCCACGCCCTGCTGCGACGGCTTCGACGCGCCGCCGCCGCCCGCCTGCGCAATCTTGCGACGACCGGCGCGTCCTGAGACCTCCGTTCAGACGCGGCGCAGCGCGCGGAACCCGGCACGCAGGATGCGGGCGACCAGCCGGGCTGCCGCGAACAGCAGCGGTCGATCGAACAGCATCCGCGCGACATGCTCGACCCGGACGGCCAGGAAATGCGCCGCGAAGGCCGCCGCCGTGTTCGCCGCCGCCCCGGACGCCTGAGGCGCTCGGACCCCGAGCTGCCCCGGAAACTGGATTGCGCGAAGCCGGTCGACGATGCGCTGATAGTCGATTTGCCGAAGGGCCGCTTCCAACCCGGCGCGGATCTCCCGGGCAGATCGGTCGGCCCCGTTGTCCGGCGCAGGCAACGGCACCGAATCGTCCCACCGGGCAATCGTCCGCAATTGCTGGATCAGATCGGTGGTGGTTTCGTAGAAATGGATGTTGGGCGTGCGATCCTGGCTGTCCCACAATTCCTCGAACACCGGCAGTCGACGCACATAGAGCGGGCGGCGCGCTGCGAGAGAGTTCAGGACCGGGATCCCGAATCCTTCGTAGTGGGACGGGAAGACGATCGCGTCGGCATCGGCATAGTACGCCGCGAGCTCCGCCTCGCTGAGCGTTCCCACGACGACACCGGTCAGGTTTTCCAGATCGTCCAGCCCGTGCGGCGCCAGGGGATCGGCCTTGGCATGGGCGACCGACTTGATCTGCCCGAGTGCCACGATCGACCGATCCGGAAAAGCCGCGGCCAGCGCGTTCGCCGTAGGGGCGGTATATTTGTGCGGGAAATGGTTGCCGATGACGAGGAGCATCGGTGGCGAACCCGGATGGCGTCCGGAAACACGTGCGCAATCCGTCAGGCGATAGTCCGCCACATTCAGGGACAGCAGCGACTGGACCTGGACGACATGATCCGGAATCCGGAAGCGGTGGCTCAGTTGCTCGCTGGTCTGCCGGCTCAGCGCCACCATCACGTCGGTATGGGTGAGCGCGAATTGCCAGAGATTGTAGAGGTGGGGCGACGTCAGCTGGGTGCAATCGATGGAAATCGTGTCGAGCATGTAGATGCCGAGCACGGCACCCTTGATCACAAGCCGCTGGATGGTCTCCCAATCATACGGCTGGCCGACCCGGAAGATGACGGCAAAGCGTTCCGGCCCGTGAGGATCGCAATGCACGGCGCCGAGCCCGCCATAGCCGTGGAAATCATGGGTTTCCTGCGAACACAGCACATGGATCTTGAACCGATCGGCCCACGCCGCGACCGCAGCCTGCAGCAACTGCTTGCCGGCCTGATAGGTTCCATTGTGCTGCGGCCCGAAAGTGGAGAAATCGAACGCCAGGTCGAGCCGCCCCGCCCGGTCCGGCGTCAAGGTGCCGAGCAGCGTTTCGGCCAACGTTTCCGGCGCATGGAAATGCGCGCCGGTATAGGCGCCATATTCTGGATAGCGCGTGTCGAGGATCGCGCGGTTGACCGGCTCCCACTCGGCTTTGGTCACACCGGCACTGCTGAAGGAGCGCTCGCTTTCGTGCCAGACGAACGCCTTGTTCGCCAGGGCAACGCGATAGCCGCAACGGCTGGCCCGCATGACGAGGTCGTTTTCCTCGTTGTAACCATGGCCGTAGATTTCGTCGAACCCGCCGAACTCGGCGAGGATGGCCCAGCGGACCAACATGCAGAACCCGACAGCGGTCGGAGCATAGCTGAAGGCCGGCAGCCGGGCCGCGAGCGCCGCGTAGGCCTCGCGGGCAGCATCGGGCGCGTCTTCCAGTCGGGCAGGCGGAACCGGCAGCGTGGTCAGGGTGGCGTTGTTCGAGCGCGGACTGACGAAGCCGATCATCGGATCGAACGCCGCGATCCGGACCATCTCCGTCAAGGCGCCGGGCGTGACGATGGTATCGGAATTCAGCAGCAGCAGATCGCAACGGCGCTCGACCGCTTCCGCGATCGCCCGATTCATGGTCTTCACGAAACCGAGGTTGACGGGGTTGCGGACGAGGCGGCACGGGAACATCGCCGCTGCCCGCGGCACCATCGCGTCGAGCGCTGCCGCGAGCGGCAGGTAGTCCGGCGAATCATCATAGAAGATCACTTCGGCCCGGATCGCGGCGACATCCGCGCTGCAGGCGATGAGCGAACCTACGACCGATTCGACCAGCAACTCGTTCTTATAGAAAGGAATGGCGATCAGCACCGATCGCTCGGCACTCGCGGGCGGCACCGGGCGCGCGAAATGCTCAGCCTGAATCTCCATCGATACCATTATAAGTCGTCTTCTCCGCCATGCCGCCCGTCTCGCCTTGTATAGAGTGGGCGCTTGTTCGCGTAAACGACGACACCGGACGAAGACTGCCGGAGACGGAATAGTTGCTGAAGTTTTGCGAGGTTGCTCAGGCGCCGGCCAGTCTCGAATATTTCCGCCGTCGGCGTCAGGCCAGGGGCGGCACCGCCGGCCAGTTTCCCGGAATTTCGCGGAAGCTCGTTCACCCATGTGCTATGCCGGTTCCAAGCGAGAGGACGGCCTGGACCGTCACCGTCACGGCCCAGCAGGTGTTGATCGATGACTGAAAAAAAAGCCGGTTCGCCAGACAGCGTGGAAGGCTGGGTCGACGGCTATCTTCAGGGCGAGATCCAAGGCTGGGCCTGGCGACCGGAGGATCGGGACCAACCGGTCGAGATCGAGGTCCTGATCGGCGATACCGTGGTCGGGCGCGGCGTCGCCGACATGATGCGCGCAGACTTGATCAGCGCCGGGAAAGGCCCCTGCGGCTTTATCATTCCGCTCGCGCTCGAGGCGGCGGGCCAGATCGATCTCATGGTCCGGGCAAAAGATGGTGATCTTCTGCCCAACGGCGCACTCACCGTCGATCAGGCCGTTCAGGCGCCGCCTTCCGATCCGCCGGGCGGGCGCGACGCCACGCCCCTGTCCGCGCGCCTGGGTGGTGCTGCCGGCGTGACCGGCTATCTCGACCGTTTCGGACCCGACCTGATCTTCGGCTGGGTATTTCATCCGGAACACCCGTCCGATCCGGTCAAGATCGACCTGTGGGAGGGGGAGCGCCTGGTCGGCAGCTTCATCGCCGACATCTGGCGAACCGATCTCGAGGAATTGCACCAGGGCGATGGGCGCTGGGGGTTCGATGCGCACTTCCCGCAGGCGCTCGAGGACGGCGAACCGCATACGATCGACCTGCGGCTGGGCGATGCCTCGATCCTGTCCGAACCCTTGTCGCTGCGATTTCCCGCACGCGAGCGGGGGCCGGAGCTGCCGCGTCCGCGGCCCGATGTCGACGAAGACAGCCGCGCGGCACGCAGTCGCCCCTTGCGGCGGCCGGCCCCCGCCGAGCCCCTGTTCACGATCATCGTGAATTTCTACAACATGCGCCGCGAGGCCGCGCGCACGCTGACCTCGCTTACCCGCGACTACCAACGCGGCATCGGCGACCTGCCCTATGAAGTGCTGTGTATCGACAACGGATCCTCGCCACCGCTCGAAGCCGACTGGGTCGAGAGCTTCGGACCGGAATTCCGCCTGATCCGACCGGTCGAGACCCTGCCGTCGCCCTGTCGCGCGCTCAACCAGGCCGCGGCGGAGGCCAAAGGGCGCTATGTCGCCATCATGATCGACGGGGCGCATCTGCTGACTCCGGGGGTCTTCCGCGAAGTCTGGGACGCCGTCGAAGAGACGCCGGATGCGGTCATCGCGCTGCGGCAATGGTTCGTCGGCGGCGACCAGCGCTGGCTGGCGTCGGTCGGCTATACGACGTCCCAGGAAGACACGCTGTTCGACAAGATCGGCTGGCCGATCGACGGGTACAGGCTGTTCAGGATCGGGACGCCGGTCTGGGAAAGCCCGTACCATTGGTTCAACGGCATCATCGAGAGCAATTGCCTGTTCCTGCCGCGCACGGTCTATCAGCGGATCGGCGGCATGAATGAGGCGTTCGGCGAGCCCGGCGCCGGCTATGCCAATCTCGATCTGTTCAAGCGGGCGGTCGCCGCGGTCGACGAGCCGGTCGTGGCGCTGCTGGGGGAAGCGTCGTTCCACCAGTTCCACGGCGGCACGACGACCAACGTTTCCGGGGACGAGAAAGACCGTCGCGTCCGGATGTACGAGAACAATTACGCCCAGATCCAAGGGCAGATGTTCTCGGGAGTGAAGGAGCAGGATATCCGGTTCCGTGGTCAGCATCGCGTCATCACCGGCGTCATCGCTCGCCACCGGCCCCTGTCTCCGGCCCGCATGGGGATCACCGAGCGGGTCCGACCGGGATCGCCGCCGCTCCATCTGGGCGACATGGCAGTCGACTATCTGCGCTCGACCTATGCCGAATGCGGGCTGAACCGCACGACCCGATGGCTCGGCCATGAGCTCTCGCTGGCGCCGTCCGACGTCCTGGCAATTCAGGAAATCATCCATCAGCAACGGCCGGACCGGATCGTGACGGTCAATGTCGAGCCGGGCGTGCTGCATCTGGCCGATGCGGCCCTGCGCCTCGCCGACCTGCCCCTGAGCCGGATCGTCGGCGTCGGCGACGAGGTATCGCCGGCGGAGCACCTCCCCGCGACCGTGCGGCCCATCGTCGGCGCGGCGGGCACCCCCGAGACGCTCGCCGCCATCGACCGCGCCCTGGGCGCCGCCGAGCGCGTGCTCGTGCTGTTTCAGCCCAGCGCCGGCGACCATTTCCCGATCGCGGCACTGCGGACCTACGCGCGTTTCGTTTCGCCCCGATCCTACCTGGTGTTCCTGGGCTCGGTCTTCGGTCAGCCCTGGCTAGGCTATTCCAAGAACTGGTACGCGAAAGCCCTACGCACCCTCACCGAGCAAGCGCCGTTCGCGATCGACGAGACCTGGACGCCGCATCTGATCACCACCTGTCCGCTGGGCTTCCTGCAGCGCATCGGAGATTTCGCCTCAACCAGCCACGACGCCGATGCGTTCGACGCTTCGACCGTTCGGTGAGAACACGACATGCATCGATTTTGGGCACGCCACATCAAGCCGATCGTCGAAACGCTGGCACCCCGGCGGATCATCGAGGTCGGCGCGGAATTCGGCTGGAACACACGCCATCTCCTGGCCTATTGCCGCGAGACCGGCTGCCGGATCGACATCATCGATCCGGCACCGCACCCGGCGCTGCACGATGTGCGAGCGGCCTATTCCGAAGAGCACGCCTATCACCCGCTGAAGAGCGTGGAGGCCCTGCCGCTCGTGGCACCGGCCGATCTGGTCCTGCTGGACGGCGACCACAATTGGCACACGGTCTATAACGAGTTGGCCCTGATCTTCATTCGCGCGGCAGAGACCGGGACTCCGCCCCCCGTCGTGCTGTTCCACGACGTCGCCTGGCCCTATGCCCGCCGCGACATGTATTACGCGCCGACGAGCCTGCTCGAGGCCGACCGGCATCCCTATGCCTATCGGGGCATGCTTCCCGGTCGATCGGCCCTGATCGATACCGGCCTCAACGGCCATTTCGCCAATGCCTTGCACGAGGGCGGCCCGTGCAATGGCGTCCTGACCGCGGTCGAGGACTTCAAGGCCAGTTCCGGCGTGCCGATGGCGCTCTACCAGCTGCCATTCTTCAACGGTCTCGGCATCCTGGCGCCGGACGTTCGGATGACCCCCGCGCTCCAGGCGGTCATCGACGGGTTCTTTTCCGGAACCGCCTTGATGGAGACCTGCGTCCAGCTGGAACGGGACGGCATGACCGTACGGGCCGAGCTTGCGACGATGCAGGCCAATCTGACGCGGAAGACCGAGGCACTGATGCGCGCCCGCGCGCTGATCGTCGAGTTGCAGCAGGAACTGGACGGTGCCCGCCGGTCCAGCCCGGTCGACTGAACCGGCCTTACGGCGCGGCCGGCGCTTCCCGTTCGATGAGCATGTCGGCCGACACGGTCGCATCCTGCCCCGTCGCCGCCGGCATCCCGAACAGCGGCCGCCGCGCCAGCCGGGCGGCTGCATCCTTGCCGTATTTGCGCAGAGGCCGTTCGACGAAGCGATAGTTGAGTTCGGCCAGCGCCACGAGCAGGAACAATCCGGTCGCGACGAATCTCAGCGTGTAGGTCGAGGTGAACACCGTCCCGGCAGGCACCGTCCGGAACCAGAACTCGCGCGTGACGACGAACGCGAACAGGTGGACCAGATAGAGCGCATAGGACCGGCTGCCGATCCATCCGAGCACCCGCTGCAGCACCGGGTAGGGGAACAGATAATCCCGGTCATAGGACGCGATCAGGACCAGCGCCCCGCAGAGCACGGCGATGACATCGACGTTGTGGGATACGATCAACTGTCCGAACACCGCCAGCGAACTGATGAAGCCCAGAAGCACCACGAGAGCGACCAAGCCGAGAGCGCGATGACTTCGCAGTACGACCGGCTCGAACAGGGCATGAGCCGCCTGCTCGCTGAAAATGGCGAGCAGGACGCCCACCAGAATTGCATGGACGCGGAAGGTCATCAGCAGCGTGGTCTGCGGCAACAGGAAGACCCCGAACGTGATCGCCAGCACCGCAACGGCCAGCCAGCGGCGCGACAGGAAGACCAGGAGCGGCAGGACCAGGTAGAACTGCTCCTCCAGCGACAGGCTCCAATAGTGGGTGCTGACACCATAGCCGAACTGCTTGAAGCCGGCGGCGAACCGGACGTTCGCGATGCTCAGCATGCCGGCAATGGTCGATTCGAAATTGGCATGGAACGTGTCGAACACGCCCGATCGGTTGAAAGCCGCAGACCCCGCCAACATGATGAGCAGCCATAGCCAGGCCGACGGCAGCAGCCGCCAGACCCGACGCACCCAGAAGACCAGCACGGCGCGGACGAATTCCAGCGAGCTTTCGCATTGACGCAGGCTCGGCAACAGGGTGCGGGCGATCACGAAGCCGGAAATCGCGAAGAACAGATCCACGCCCGGCCACAGGCTGAAATAATTGTCGAAGATGTGATCCCAGGCCGGAATCTTCCACGGGAACAAGCTGTTCCGCGCATGGAAGAGAATGACGAAGATCACAGCGACGCCGCGCAGGCATTCGATATCGGAAATTCGACGGCTCGCGTGCATCCGCGTTATCCTAGTCCTTTCCATTTGCTCGATCAAACGACGATCGGCGCCTGTTCCATCGGAAAGCTGGACGGCGCGAAGAACCAGCTTTCGACGGCCCAGCGGCTCTTGGTCATGCCGGGACGGACGCCGGTCCGATGCAGCATCAGTTGATCGAACAACAGGGCGTCGCCGGCGGCAAACACCGGGCTGACGACCTCGGCCCCGCCCTGTTCCAGGATCCCGACCATGCCCGGCCCGACCGACCAGTCGAAATAGGCGCCGTGGGATCCGCATTGCACGACATAGGGCAATCGCCGGGCCACGACATCCAGCCCCGGCGCATCCTCGCCGCAATCGGACAGGCTGAGCCAGACATTGACCGTCCGCACCGACGGTCCGAGAAACGAGCCATCCTGATGCCAGTCGGTATTCGTCGTACACGGGACGCGGCGCAGAGTGGATTTTCCGATCGACAGGGCCGGCCGTTCGCCGAGCACGCCCGCGATCACGTCGACAATGCCCTTGCCGTTGAACAGCTCGACCAGATCGAACAGCACCCGGGGCGAATCCGCCGTCCAGGCACCGCCGCCGCTTTCGACCCAACCGCGGCGCGATGCGAGCGTTTCCTCGGTGACCGCCTGGGCGTACCAGGGGTTCGTCTCGTCGAGCGGAGCCCCGGCATGGAAGGCATCGCGTGCCGCAAACGCCCGGTCGATGTCCTGACGCAACCGTTCGGCCTCGCCCGCCGAGGCCAGCCCGCGCACCCAGAGGGCGCCATGGTGCAGGATGGCGCCACCCAGGATCTCGGCCGTCAGCGCCTCGGCCTCGACCTGCGGCAGGCCTGGATGACCGGGAAAGGGATCGGCATATTCGGGGGGCCAAACCACGCGCGGGCGCGCGGCATCGAGCGCCGCGAAAGCCGCGGTTCGCCAGGTGACGAGCTGGCGTTCCAGTTCCGGTGCCCGCAAGGTGCGATTGGCCTTCGTCACCCAGTCCACCGCCCGCAGGATCGCGCCTTCTGCCACCATCGACCGGGCCTGATCGAGGATGACCGACACGTCGGTCGATGTCGTGTCGATCGGGGAAAGCGACATTGCCGGGCCTGCTCCTGCCGGATGCGAAAATACGAGGGACATGCTGGAGCCGCGGCCGGGATAGTCAAGCGCAAAGCGCTGCGGATCTCCTGGCCACCGCCCGATCGCCTTTCTAGAATGGGCCGGATCGACGCCCGATAGGACAACAAGCGTGAGTCTCGCATATCGCGCGAATGGCGCCCTCGCCCGCGCCGCTGCTTGGGGTCGCCGCATCGTCGGGCGGCCACCGGCGGCGGCGAGGATCTATCTGCACATCGGCCGCAACAAGGTCGGCTCGACTACGTTGCAGGACTTCTTCCGCGACCATCGCGCGGCGTTGGCAGCAGGCGGCGTACGCTACGCCCTGTTCGGGCACATGAAGGACAGCGTACCCGGCATCGTGGGCTTCGGCCACCAGGACGAGCTCGCGGCCTTTGCGCGCGCCCATCCCGATGCGGCCATCCTGGTTTCCAACGAATTCATGTTCGGCTGGCCGCGCGAATATACCGAGAGCATGGTCGCCGGGCTCAAGGGGCTGGACGTGCGGGTCATCGCCTATATCCGGCCCTACGACGCCTGGACCTGCTCGAGCTATGCCCAGGACGTGCGCAACGGCGAGAGCCTGCGCGATTTCGACAGCTATTTCGATTGGGTCCGTCCGCGCATCTCGGCATGGCCCTACCTGGAAGCCTGGGGCGAGGGCCTGGGCTGGGACCGGGTCCGCGTCCGCTCGATCGATGGCCGGGGAGCGGGCTGGGCTGGGCTCGTTCCAGACTGCCTCGCCGCCATGGGCCTGGATCCCAGGCTGGGCAAGTCGGCGCCCGCCAGCAACCAGGCGCCCCATTGGTCGACGATCGAGTTGCTGCGCGCGCTGATCGTCCGGAACCTGGAGGAGCCTTGGAGCGAAGCCGGTTGGGCCATCGCCCAACCGCTGCGCCAAGTGTTCGAGGATTGCCTGACGGCACGGCCGGCGTTCGATCCGAAAGTGCAATACCTGACACCGGCCCAGGCCAAGGAACTCGCGGCGCTCTATAATCGCGACATCGAAGCGATCGGCCGACGGACCGGATTTACCTTCATTCCGCAGGACACAGGTACTGTGCCGGACCGGCCGTTCCTGCCCGCGTTCGGCCGGATCCCGCCGGAGATCCGCCAAGCCTTCGCAGATCGCGTAAGCGCGCCCGATTTCATCCGACGATACCCGGAAGCAGCCGCCGCTGCCCGGTCCCGCGGATTGCTGTCGTTCGACGGCTAGTCAGTGCCCGATCACACCCTCGACCCGATGGAACGGTCGCACGCGATCGATCAGACCGGCGATCGCCGGTGACAGCAGCACCGCCCCCAGCATGTTCGCCACGAAGACGAAGGTCAGCAGCAGGCCCATGTCGGCCTGGAAGCGCAGGCCGGACAGGATCCAGGTGCAGGTGCCGGCCGCGAGCGTCAGCCCGGTCAGCAGGATCGAGCTGCCGGTCTCGCGCAGCGTCTGCAAATAGGCCTCGGCGAAGCTGCGGCCGCCGCCCAGGTGGGAATTGAGCCGGCTGAACATGTACATGCCATAGTCGACGCCGATGCCGACTCCGAGCGCCGCGACCGGCAGGGTCGAGGTCTTCAGGCCGATGCCCAGCATGGCCATGATCGCGTCGGTCAGCACCGAGACGAGCACGAGCGGGATGATCACGCAGATCGACGGTGCCAGCCCGCGGAACATCACCAGGCAAGCCGCCAGCACGACGCCGTAGACGTAGAGCAGCATCGGCGTCTCGGCCGCACGCACCGTCTGGTTGGTTGCCGCCATCACGCCGACGTTGCCGGTCGCCAGCCGGAACGTGACCTTGGGCGACGGATGCGCCTTGAACCAGGCCTCCGCCTCGGTGGTTACCCGGTCGATCGTCTGGGATTTATGGTCGACCGTGAACATGATGATCGGCATGACCGAGCAATCGTCGTTCAGGAGGCCGGTCGAGGTCTCGATCGGCGCCGAGGCGCGCACCAGCACCCGGCTGTCGCGCGGCAGCTCGCGCCATTTCGGATTGCCTTCGTTCCATCCGGCATTGACGATCTTCATGGCGGTCGGCAGCGACAGGGTCGAGCGCACGCCGGCAACGTTCCGCATGTGCCAGTCGAAGCGGTCGATCGTCTCGACCACGTCATGGTCGACGCAGCCGTTCTTCGGCCCTTCGGCGATGACCTGGATGATGTCGACGCCGATGGCGAAGGTCCGCGTGATGAAGGCTGCGTCCTTGTTGTAGCGGCTGTCGCCCCACAGCTCCGGCACCCCGGCGTCGAGGTCGCCGACCGCGCGGTGCTTGGCCTCGATCGAGGCGAAGCCGAACACGGCCACGGCGATCGCCACCGCCGGAATGGCGCCCTTGGGGGTCGCCAGCACGGCGATCGCGCGCCAGACGCCGTCGAGCCGCCCATAGGTCTTCGCCATGCGCTGGCTGTATTCGGGTCCGAGCGGCAGCAGGCTCATGAGCAGCGGCAACATGAACAGGTGGGTGACGATGATCAGCACCATGCCGAGACTGGCCGCGATCGACAGCTCACGGATCGACGGCACGTCGATGAGCGTGATGGTGAGGAAACCCAGCGCATCGGCCACCAGCGCGCCCACCCCGGGGATCAGCAGCCGGTTGAACCCGGCGAGGCTCGCCGCCTTGACGCCATGGCCCTTCGCCATTTCCTGGGTCAAGGTGCCGATGTTCTGCACGCCATGGCTGATCGCGATGGCGAAGACCAGGAACGGCACCAGGATCGACAGCGGGTCGATGCCGAAACCCAGCAGGACGAGCAGCCCCAGCTGCCAGATCACGGTGACGACCGAGACGCCGAGCAGGGTCACGGTCAGTGCCAGGGACCGGCCATAGAGCGTCACGATGCCGGCGGTGATGAGGAAGGCCAGGCCGAAGAACTTCAGCACGCCGCCGGCCGCATCCGCAATGTCGCCCATAACCTTGGGAAAGCCCAGGATATGGACGTCTGCAACGGGCCCGTCGTATTTGCCGCGCAGGTTCTTCTCGAGCTCGGCCGCGACCTTGAACACGTCCGGCCGCTCGCCCGTCGCCGGGTCGCGCTCGACCAGCTCGGCCGAGATCATGGCGCTCGAGAAATCGGCCGAAACCAACCGGCCCAATTGGCCCGACTTCAGGATGTTCTTGCGGACCTCCTCGATGCCTTCGGGGGTGGCCTTGAACGTGCCCGACACGACGTTGCCGCCGGCGAAACCGTCGCGCACGATCTCGATGAAGCGGACGTTCGGCGTGAAGATCGAGGTGACCCGCGACCGGTCGACGCCGGGCACGAAATAGGTCTCCTCGGTCGCCTTCTTCAGCACGTCGAGGAATTCGGGCGTGAGGATCGAGCCGCTTTTCGAATGCAGCGCGATCAGGATGCGGTTGGCGCCGCCGAACTGCTGTTGATACTGCTTGAAGGTCGCCATGTAGGGATGGGATTGCGGCAGCGTCTTGTCGAACGACGCGTCGATCCGGAGCCCCGACGCGGCCCAGCCGAGGCCGAGGGTCACGAGCGCGAACAGGATCAGCAGGGTCCGGCGATAGGCGAACAACGCGTCGCCCAGGCGGGGAATGAAGGCCCTGGCCATCACGGTGCGGCCCGCAGCGTCGCCGCGTCGAGCCGGCTCGCGCCCCGCTCGCCCAGCAGCACCGCGACACCGTCGACCGGTAGCACGGCGGTCAGCGCCGTCGGCGTCTTCAGATGCCGCGGCAGGAAATGGCCGCCCGCGCCGTCTTCGACCAGGATCGTACCATTGAGCCCGACCGCAATCAGGCGGCCGTCTTCGAGCAGCGCCGCCGAGGTCAGGCCGGAACTCTGGCCGGTCTCGATCGGCCGCCAGGTGGCGCCGGCGTCCGCCGTCTCGAGCATCTTGCCTTCCAATCCGAAAACCAGCCAATCGTCGGCCGATTTGGCCGTGATCCCGAAGAAGGATCCGGCATAGGACGCCTTCACGACCCGCCAGGTCGTGCCCTGGTCACCGCTGACGAGGATGCGGCCCGCCTCCCCGACCACGACCCAACGGTCTGCCGCTGCAATCGCGGCCGCATAGAGATGGGAATCGGCGCCGTCATCGTCCGCGTCGGGCAGCTTGGCCGGCTGCCAACTCGCCCCGCCATCCGCAGTCACCAGCAGCAGTCCATAGGCACCCCCGGCGACGCCGTGAAGCCCGTCGGACGCCAGCGCCACGGTCAGCAATGGTCCGGCATCGAGGTCGCGTTCGATCAATTGCCAATGCTGGCCGCCGTCGTTGGTCCGGAGCACCGTGCCGTCATGACCGACCACGAGACCGTGCTTGTCGCCCGCAAAGCTGACGGCGGTCAGCAACACGTCGACCGGGCTGGGCTGCTGAACCCAGCTCGTGCCGTCGTCGTGAGAAAGCAGGATGATACCGTGCTCGCCGACCGCGACCAGGGCCGAGCCGGCACGGGCGACGCCCAGCAGCAGGCTCTGGGCGGCGAGCGGCACGATTTCCGCCGGAATTGGCGGATGATCCTCGGCCGCGGCAGCGCCGCAACCGAGGAGGAGTACCGCAACCAGTGACGCCCCTTTGAAAAGATTAGCGAACACCAGCATTCCTGAGCGTTTCCGGAGTGAAATCTTCCGGAGTGTATTTGACGGAAAAATCGATCGGGGCAGATTCGTTATTGAAGCCGATGGCGGTATATCGGCCGGACTGGAGATCGTAGATCGAATCGACGGCACTATCGGAGGCCGGGACTTGCCAGTACTCGATGCCGTAGCTGTCACCGACGCGCCACAGCTGGCCGCGCTGGTCGTAGCTGTCGGACGTGACGGCTCGCCAGGTATCCTCGTCGAGATAGAACACGCGTTTGGCGTAGAGGTGACTGACACCAGGCTTCAAGGTCGCTTCCACGACCCAGACACGATGCAGTTCGAAGCGCAGCAGGTCGGGATTGAGAAACTTCGGCTTGATCGCATCGGCGCTCTTCGTCGTGTCCGAGGCGAGCTTGTAGTCATTGTAGGGAACGTAGAGTTCCTTGCGGCCGATCAGCTTCCAGTCGTAGCGGTCGGGCGAGCCGTTGAACAAACCGAACTGGTCGTTGGTCCGCAAGCCGTCCGATGCCGTGCCGGGATTGTCGTAGGCAACGTTGGGCGCGCGACGGACCCGGCGCTGACCGGGATTGTAGGTCCAGGCCTGGCGCGGCTCGGCGACCTGGTTGATGGTGTCATGGACCAGCAGCACTTCGCCGGCGAGGCGGGCCGGACCGGTCACCGCCTGTTCGAAGAAGGTCTGGATATTGCCGGTATCCAGACCCGAGGCATAGGCGGACAGGATCTTTTCCTCGATGGTGATCGGCGTGTAATCGCCGCCCTCGGTCGGGTTGACCTGCAGGACCGTGCGGTGCGAGGCGAAGCCCGTGAAGTGCAGCAGATGGTTCCAGATCGCCTCGAGCCCGCTCTTGGGGATCGGGAAGGGCACGCCGCGCTTCGCCCCTTCGACGCCATTGCCATCGGGCGTCAGCTTGGCGCTGGACGCGTTCGCAATGGCCGCGTCCTCGATCACCTTCGGCATCGCCGCCGTGCGGTGGGTCGGGTAGACGTTCAGGAAGAAGTCCGGATAGCGCGCCAGCATCGCCTTCTGGCCTTCGGTCAGCTTGTCGGCATATTGCGCCATGTTGGCGGCGTTGATCTTGGCAAGCGGCTTCTCGGCCGCGAACGGATCGGCCAGATGGTCGCCCGGCTTGTAGCCGGCCGGCGGCGTTGCGATGCCACCCTCATAGGCCGGGATCGTCTTGTCGGCGTTGCCCGCCTTGATGGCGCCCATCGGCGTCAGCGTCTTGCCGAGATCGGCGGCAGTCTGCGCCATCGCCGGCGCGGCGATGAACAGCGCCGACGCCAGCAATGCCGTACGGTAGGTCTTCAAAGCCCAGGTCATCGACCGGCCCTCCCTTGGGATTATTATTCTTAGAATGAATATTTGACGTTGAGCGCCAAGAAGTCGCGATCGGTCAGCAGATCCTGGCCCTTGCCGCCGAAGTAGTTCGTGTAGGACACCTCGGCCGCCCAGGCGTTCTGGTAGGTCGCCGTCAGGGCGAGACCAACCGCCTTGCGTCCCGCGATGAAATTGCCGGGACCGGGACCGGGCGAGATGCCGTTGATGTCCTGGGCGAAGGACAGCGACGGGGTCAGGTTGACCGGCCCGATCGCCGCCAGATAGTCGGCGCTGACGCGCAAGCGATAGCCCCAGGAGAACTTGGTCGGGAAGCCGCCGACCTGAACGTCCTGCGCCGCCGTGTTCGGATAGTTCGGGTTGCCGCTGACCGGCGTGTTCGGCCCGTTGTACGGCAGGGCCTCGTGGCTCTCCAGCCCCGGCACGTAGTCGGCACCGACCTCGCCCACGAACACCAGCTGATCGGCGCCCAGATGCGGGCCCATCACCTTGGTGCCGGTGAACTGCAGCTGCTGGACGTCGTGGTTCTCGTAGCCCTGCCAGTTGTAGCTATAGAACTTGGTGTAGTTCGCGGCGGTGATGCCGCCGGCGCGCTTGATCAGCGCATTGGTATTGAGCCCGGCCAGGATGGCGTTCAGGGTCGCCACCGAGCCCGATGCCTTGCCAAGGTCGACGAAAGTCGGCGCCAGGCCGGCCTGCAGCACGTCGGCGAAGTTGATTTGCAGCGGAACGTCGAGCTTGTAGCTGTATTCGCCCTGGAACGACCAGTCGCCGATCTGCGTGCTGAAGCTGACGGCCGGCGTCTTGATGGTCTGCGGATAGCTCGCGTAGTAGTTCGCCGCGGCACCGGCGCCCTGGATCGCATAGGCGCCGGCGATCGACGCCTGGTTGGCCAGGATCGGTCCGACGAGCGCCGGGTCGCTCGCCAGCGCCTTGACGACGCCGCCCACGACCGCGGCCACACCCTTGTTCACGCCCGCGAGGCTTGCGGCCTGCGAACCCGACTGGAAATTCAGGATCGGCAGATTGCTGGCGGCCTGGATGTAGTAGAAGCCGAATTCCGTGGCATTGAGCCAGGGCGCGGTGTAGCGCAGCGCCACGCCATACTGGTTCCAGTTGGTCGGCTCGTGGTCCCTGCTGCGCGGTGCCACCAGATTGCCCGGCAGGTTGACGAAGCCGGGAATGAGCGGCTGGTCGGCCGCGAAGCGCCGATCGGCGAACGTGTCGCCGTTCAGCGTCACGTAGTTGCTGCCGGGCGAAACCAGGTCCTGGGTCGAGAAATAGGTGCCATTCGGATCGATGTCGGTCTTCTGCCACTGCCACTGGTAATAGGCTTCGATCGACAGGTCCTTGGTGATCTGCGTCGAGAAATCCGTGACCGGGATCGGCAGGATCGCCTCGCGCAGCTCCGATCCCGGCGAGCGCAGCGCGGTCACGTCGAACGGGTTGAAGGCATTGATGCCGCCCGGGATGAAGGTGCTCTCACCCCAGTTCAGCGCCATCCGGCCGATACGCGCATCGACGCGATGGTCGAACAGGTCGAAGTGCCCATAGCCGTAGGCGTCGAGCAGGCGGCCGCCGAAGCCGGCCTGGTCGACGGCCTGGTGGGACAGCGGCATGAAATCGGTATTGTGCGCGTCGTAGTTGATGAAATCGACGAACTCCGTCGCCCGCGCGAAGAAGCCGAAGTCGTTCTTGTCGAGCTTCAGTTCCTCGGTCGCCCGCAACGGCGCCGATACTGGACCGGTGCCGTAGTTGAGATCGCCGTTATCCTGGTTGGTACTCGCCGCACGGCCGCCGTTGGCCCGCCCGATCAGGTCGGGGTTGCGGCCCTGCACGCGGTCGAGCACGCCGATCGACACGGTCGTGTCGAAGCTGCCCTCCCAACCGCCGAGCGTGAAATCCGTCGCGTGTGCCGGACCTGCCGCCCACAGCAGCGCGGACGCGCTCGCCCCGACCAGCAGTCCACGGATTGCAAAATCCTGCCGACGTCTTGCCATCTCATCCCCCCCTGTCGAACGCGTTGCCCGCGCCCAATGTTTTGTCGCAAGAACCCTCATCGTCCCGACACCGGCTCTCTCGTGAAGCCGTGCGCCGTCCTTCATCCTCGGGTCAGCCGTCGACCGCCCGTTTCATCGGTGCGATCTTTCCGCCCGCCCCTGCGCTCATGAATGGCTGCATCAGGTCCGACCACAGGCGCCGCAAGGTGGCGCCCCCGGTCGGATCGCCGGCCAGCATGTCCTGCACCGCCATGCCGCGCAGCATGTAGACCGTCAGCGTGGCGATATTTGCCGCCATGTCCTGGGCGGCATCGTCGCCGCTGCCGCGCCAGGCCTCCTGGATGCCGCCGATCAGGCCGGCGAACACCGGTCCCAGACGGCCGCGCAGATCCGCCTCGGTCCGGCAGGCGACCGTCAGTTCGAACAGCACGTCGCGGTAGCGGCTCTGGTAGAATTTCTGCCAGATCTTCTCGATCAGCACCGGATCATGATGCCGTTCGGCCGCCGCGAATTCGTCCGCCGCCCGTCGCGTCTCGGCGATCATCACTTCCGCCGCGGCCGCGATCAGTTCGTTGCGGGTCGCGAAATGATGCGCCCAGGTGCCCTTCGACACGCCGGCCCGCTCCAGGATCCGCGACAGGCTGGCGCCATGAAAACCGAACTCCTGCAGGCAGTCGAGCGTCGCATCGACCAGCAGATCGCGGGTCTGGCGGCTTCTCTCCTGTGGTGGCCTGACGAGTTTCGACACGCGGATCAACCCAAAAAACCGACTGGTCGGTCTAGAGTGACACGCGGAATCCGGCTGTCAAGAAGGCAGCAAGCTTCCATTGCGCTTTTACGCAACAGAAACTTGCGGCCTTCTCAAGTTACTGCTGATTCCAGGCGAATTCTTCGCGAATATTTGTGCAGCGCAAAATGAAAGAAGCGCCCGCTCGCCAGTCGAAGCAATCGGCGATGGCGGCCTTCATGCCGCGCACGCTGCCGTCTGCCGCATTTTCAAGAGCGTAAGATTTGATCGGTTAGAGGAACTTCGGCTCGATGCGAACGCCGCGAGACGGTTCCGACAGCGGGGCCCGGAACCGATCCACCTGGCCCGCCGGCCGGACCACCAGCCGGAAGACCGGCATCATGCCCGGGTTGCCTTTCCGGCCGAACGGCAGGGTACCCAAGGTGCGTAACGTATCGACCGCAGCCTTCACGGCCAGAATGCCACCCAGGATGTCGTGCCCGTCCATTTCACCTCTCCTGCCCAGATCACCCATTATAGAACATATCGAGAACAATCGATACTCTGATCTGGGTGCCATCGGCGCGGCACTTCGTCTGGTGTCCATGCCACCTATAGCCGGGGGCTATAGGTGGGCCGGAAGAAACGATACGACAGGCATGCCGGTCCTCATCGATAGTCGGGGGCTCGGAAAGTCGTTCTTCAGGAGACCATCATGACCGAAGCCGGCACCGCCCTGGTGGTCAGCGCCCATTCCGCCGATTTCGTCTGGCGGGCCGGCGGCGCGATAGCGCTTCACGCCGAACGTGGCCTCGCCGTGACCGTGATCTGCCTGTCCTACGGCGAACGCGGAGAATCCGCCAAATTATGGCGCCTGCCCGGCATGACGCTGGACCGGGTCAAGACCGACCGCCGCAAGGAGGCCGAGAGGGCGGCCCAAGCGCTGGGCGCCGCCGACATCCAGTTCTGGGACCTGGGCGACTATCCGCTGACCCTGACTCAGGAGTCGTTGTTCCGCCTGGTCGACGTCTACCGCGCCATCCGCCCGGCCTTCGTCCTGACCCATTCGCACCAGGACATCTATAACCACGATCATCCGGCCACGACCGAATTCGCCCAGCACGCCCGCATCGTGGCGCAGGCCCATGGCCATAACCCGGGGCAGAAGGTCCTGGGCGCGCCGCCGGTATTCCTGTTCGAGCCGCATCAGCCGGAGCAATGCGACTGGAAGCCCGACATGCTGCTGGACATCACCCCGGTCTGGGACAAGAAGCGCGCCGCGATCGAGTGCATGGCCGGCCAGGAGCATCTCTGGGAATATTACGAGCGCGTCGCCCGGCAGCGCGGCGCGCAGGCGGCCCGCAATTCCGACAAGAAGATCACCTATGGCGAAGGCTACGAGGCGGTATTCCCCCACGTCGTCGAGAGTCTGGCGTGACCCGGACGCTCACCGCGGCGCTCGGCCGCTACCGCCACACGGCGGCGCTGCGCGACGGCGAGGTCTCGTCACCCTCGATCGCATTCGAGTTCGCGGAGATCACCCCGATCAGCCGGGCCTTCGCACCGATGGTGCGCCAGCAGCGCTTCGACGTCGCGGAAATGGCCATCGCGACGGCGCTGCAGGCCCTGGCCTATGGCAAGCCCATCACCGTGCTGCCGGTCGCCGTCGCCGCACGCTTTCAGGAAGGCGCGCTCTTGTGCCGGACCGACAGCGACATGCGCGACCCGGCCGACCTGGTCGGGCGCCGGATCGGCGTGCGCGCCTATGGCCAGACCACGGCGATGTGGCTGCGCGGCATCCTGGCCGACGGCGATGGCCTGGATCCGGCAGCATCCCGCTGGACGACGTTCGAAGAGGCCCATGTCGCCGAATATGGCGATCCGCCCTGGGCCGAACGGGCGCCGCCGGGGGCCAACCTGCTCGACATGCTAAGGGACGGTACGCTCGATGCCGCGATCGTCGGCAACGATGTGCCCGACGATCCCGCGTTCCGCACCCTGTTTGCCGACCCGACCGCCGCGGCGGCCCGATTCCGCGCCACCCATGGCTTCATGCCGGTCAACCACCTGGTCGTGGTGCGCCGCAGCCTGGCCGAGGAGGATCCGGCGCTGATCGCCGAGCTGGTCCGGCTGTTCGAACGCTCGCGGGATGCGGCAGACCCGGGCGGCAGCCCGGCTCCACCGATCGGCTACGCCGCGGTCGCCCCTTCCTGGACCCTTGCCGCCCGCTATTGCATGGCACAGGGGCTGCTGCCGGAAACAGTGTCGGCGGAGGCGCTGTGGCCCGGCCCTCCCACGGCTTGAACGAACGTTTTGCGGCTTTATCGAAAGTGACCTGCCTTGAATGATTCCGGACCGGCCCCCGCGATGCGCCTCGCACCGCGCGTCACCAACCTCAAAGCCTCCGCCACGGTCGAGATGACCGAACGGGTCCGCGCCGCCCGCGCCGCCGGCCGCAAGATCATCGGCCTGTCGAGCGGCGACCCGAACATCGCGACCGACCCCCGGATCGTCGATGCCGCGACCAAGGCGCTGCGCGACGGCGACACGCATTATGTCTCTTCCAACGGCAACCCGGCTTTACGCGACGCGGTGGCGGCGCGCGAGCTGCTGCGTACCGGGGCGTCCTATGCCCCGACCGACATCCTGATCACGCCCGGCGGCAAGTTCGCCCTGCTCGCCGCGCTCATGGCGGTCGTTTCGGCCGGCGACGAGGTGCTGGTGCCGGAACCGGGCTGGGTCAGCTATGGCCCCTGCATCCAGCTGTGCGGCGGCGTGCCGGTGCCGCTCGCCATGCTGGACCGGATCGACATCGACCAGCTGGCCGCCGCGATCACGCCCCGCACGGTCGCGATCATCCTCAATTCGCCGGTCAACCCGACCGGCCGCGTGCTGCCGCAGGACGAGATCGCAGCTGTCGTGGCCTTGGCCGAGCGGCACAATCTGTGGATCGTGTTCGACCAGGTCTATTCCGACCTGCTGCATGAGGGCCGGTTCTGCGCGCCGCAGGCGACGCCCGAGGGATCGGCGCGCACCCTGGTGGTCGACAGCTTTTCGAAGACTTTCGGCATGACCGGCTGGCGGCTGGGCTCGCTCGCGGTGCCAGGCGGGCTGATCAAGTCGTTCCAGCGCTTCATGCAGCATTCGGTCTATTGCGTGCCGGGCTTCGTCCAGCAGGCCGGAGAGGTGGCGCTCTCGCTCTATGACGAGCTGGTGCCGCAATATCGCGAGATGTTCCGGGCGCGCCAGACCTTGGCGGCCGCCCGCCTCGACGCCATCCCGGGCGTCACTTGCGTGGCGCCGACCGCCGGCTTCTACGTCTTTCCCGCCGTAGGCCCGGCCGATGCCGCGGTGTCGGCGCGCTGGCTCGATGCGCTCGACGTCGCCAGCGTTCCGGGCTCGGCCTTCGGGGCCGCCGGGGCCGGGCATGTCCGCCTGTCGCTGTCGACCAGCGATGCCGATCTCGTCGAGGCCATGGACCGGATCCAGCGCCTGGCCCAGCAGGAGGGAGCGTCCCGATGAAACGCCGGTATTTTCTGACGCTCGCCAGCCTCGCGCCCGCGTTCGTCCTGTGGCCGGTCTTCGCCCGGGCCGACGACGTGCCGGATTCGGTCGCGGCGGTCAAGGCGCGCGGCAAGCTGCTGGCCGGCGTCAAGATGGACACGCCGCCATTCGGTTTCCTGAACGAGTCGAACGAGCCGGCCGGCTTCGACCTCGATATCCTGCGCGCGGTGGCCGCCACGATCGGCGTGCCGATCGAGTTCGTGCGCGTCACCTCGGTCACGCGCATCCCGCTGCTGCTGAGCGGCAATGTCGACGTGGTCGCGGCCTCGATGACCCACACGCGCGAACGCGAGCACACCATCGACTTCAGCGAGGACTACTACACCGGCGGCCAAACCCTGCTGGTGCCGAAGGCAAGCGCCATCACCGGCGTCGACGGGCTGGACGGCAAGCGGGTGGCGGTGCAGCAGGGCACCACGCTCGCCAAGAACATCGCCGCGCTTGCCCCCAAGGCGAACGTGACGGCGTTCCGCGACTATGACGCCGCCTGGCTGGCACTGGCCCAGGGCCGGGCCGACGCGCTGACCGGCAGCCTGTCGATCCTCGAGGGCTTCGCCAAGAACAACGACGGCTTCAAGATCGTCGGCGGGCTGCTGAGCAAGGAGCCGTTCGGCGTCGGCATGCGCCATGGCGACTGGGCGATGCGCGACGCGGTGAACGCGACGCTGCAGGACCTGTGGGCGTCCGGCGCCTATGCCAAGCTGTACCAGACCTGGTTCGGCGGCGCACCGTCGGAGCCGATCGAAGTGTATCCGCAGTAATGGGCTATCGGTTCGACTGGAATCCGATCTGGCACCATCGCGACCAGGTTTTGAGCGGTCTCGCGATCACGATCGCGCTGTCGATCGTCGGGCTGTTGGGCGCGCTCGCGATCGGCATGGCGGTCGGCACGGCCGGCGCCGCGCGCGCCCGGCCGCTGCGCGTGTTTGCGGTGCTCTATGTCGAAGGCGTGCGCAACGTGCCGCTGCTGTTGCACATCTATCTGTGGTTCCTGGGCTTTTCCGCGATCCAGCTGCCGGCCTTCCTATGCGCGGCGCTGGGTCTGTCGATCTATTCGGGCGCCTACGCGGCCGAGCTGTTCCGCACCGGCCTCACCGGCGTGCCGGCGCAGCAGTCGGAAGCGGCCGCCGCCCTCGGCCTTCGGCGCTGGACGATCCTGCGCAAGGTGATCTATCCCCAGGCGTTCCGCGCCATCGCGCCGTCCTTGGCCAGCCTCAGCTCGCAACTGGTCAAGGATTCTTCGCTGGCCTCGGTCGTCGCCGTGGGCGAACTCGCCTACGAGGCCGGCGCGATCGACGCCGACACGTTCCGGACCTTCGAGGTCTATGCCACCATCACGGTGTTGTACCTGCTGCTGGTCACGATCAGCAGCCACCTGATCCTGCGACTGGTGCCAACGGTGGGCGAGCGCAGCCATGGGTGATCTGCTGGTGCGCAACGCGCCGTTCCTGCTGGCCGGGTTGCGCGCCACCCTGGCACTCGCCGGATGGACCGCGCTCTTCGGCACGATCCTGGCGATGCCGGTGGCCTTGTTGCGCTATCTGGACGTCCCGGTCCTCGGCCGTGCCTGTGCCGCCTATATCTGGTTCATCCGCGGCACGCCGCTGCTGGTCGTGCTGCTGCTGTGCTATTTCGCGCTGCCGGCGCTGTTCGGCTACCACACCACCGCTTCGGCCGCCGCCCTGGTCGGCTTCGTCGTGTTCCTGGCCGCCTACGCGGCTCAGGACATGCTGACCGGCCTGCATTCCGTGCCGCGCACCCTGCTCGAAGGCGGCGCCGCGCTCGGGCTGACGCGGCTCCAGGTGATCCGCCTGATCGTCGTGCCGCTCGGCGCCCGCATCGCCGTGCCGGCCCTGTTCGGCCAATACGTGCGCATGTTCAAATACACGTCGGTCGCCTCGGCGTTGGGTGCCACGGAACTGACCGGCAGCGTGCTGCTGGTCAACGGCCGGGTGTTTCAGCCCCTGCCGCTGCTGGGCATCGCGGCGGTGGTTTACCTGGTGGTGTGCCTGAGTATTTCGATGCTCGGGCGATGGGCGCAGGTGCGGCTGGTGCCGGGGGTCGTGGGATTGTCGCCGAAGGGTTGAGTTCTCACCCCGTTCGGCGGTCGAGGCGAAAGCCGCCCTCCATCGACGGTCAAGCTGATGGACGGGTGCGAAGCCTGGTACTTTTCGGCACGCAGATGATAGGCTCGTCCGGGCTTTGTCTCCCAAGCAGTGAGGTTCGAATGCCCCAGCCCGGATCGCCTGCGCGGCCCGCCTTAGGATCGCTGGTGTTGATTGCCGCCATCATCGGCGCCGGCGCCGCGGCATTCGCCTACACGGCAGGCTGGTTTTCGCCGCAACGCGTCACCCCCGACAAGCTGGTGGATGCCTTGGCGCCGCCCGGCGGCCCGGCGCTCGGTCATCGGCGCAATCACGCCAAAGGCATCTGCTTCACCGGCGTGTTCGAGGCGAACGGCGCCGGATCCGCCCTCTCGAAGGCCACGGTACTTGCCAAGGGCCAATATCCGGTGCTGGGCCGCTTCAATCTCGCCACTCCCAGTCCGGTCGCAGCCGACGCGACCGTCCGCGTGCGCGGCCTGGGCCTGCAGATTTCGACGCCTGACGGGCAGGAGTGGCGCAGCGCCACCATCGACCTGCCGTTCTTCCCGGTCGCCACCCCTCAAGCTTTCTACGAGCTGCTGACCGCGTCGGCGAGCAAGGCGCCGGACGCGATGAAGAATTTTGCCGCGGCGCATCCGGAGATCGGCACGTTCGGCGCTTGGGCTAAAACGGCGCCCTGGACCGGCAGCTATGCCGAGGAGCGCTTCAACAGCATCGACAGCTTCGTCTTCGTCGATAGCGCCGGTGCCGACCATGTCGTGCGCTGGTCGTTGCTGCCGGTAGCCCAGCCGGTTGCCGTGCCGCCCGAGGATCTGGCGAAGCGCGATCCCGATTTTCTCGAAAAGGAGATCGTCGAACGGGTCGGCAGCGCACCACAGCGCTGGACGATGGTCGTGACGCCCGCCAGGTCGGGCGATCCGACCGCCGACCCGAGCAAGGCCTGGCCGGACGACCGGCCCACGACCGAAGTCGGCACGCTGACGGTGCAAAAGATCGAGGCCGAGAGCGACGGCCCCTGTCGAGACATCAACTTCGATCCGACCGTCCTGCCTGCCGGCATGCGCACATCGGATGATCCGTTTCCCGCCGCCCGCTCTGCCACCTACGCGAAATCGTTCGACCGCCGCACCGCGGAAGCCGCCGACTATCCCCGCGCCGCCACGGGAGCCAAGCCATGACCGCGATCCGCCGTCGCTTCACCCCGGCGCAGCGCGTGCTGCACTGGCTCATGGCAGCCTGCATCCTGGCGATGCTGTTCATCGGCGTCGGCATGGTGTCCACCATTGCGCCGATCCACCTGACGCTGATTTCGCTGCATCGGCCGCTCGGCATCGCCATTCTGGTGCTGGTGCTGATCCGCTTGGTGCTACGTCTGCGCCACGGTGCGCCTGCACTGCCGGCCGATCTGCCCGAACCGATGAAACTTGCGGCCTATCTGTCCCACTTTGCCTTCTATCTCCTGATGATCGGCATGCCCCTGATCGGTTGGGGCATGCTGTCGGCCGCCGGCTATCCGATCGTGCTCTTCGGCAGTTGGCACCTGCCGGCGATCCTGCCGCACAGCGACAGCCTGCACGCCCTGCTCTGGGACGCGCATTTTTACCTGGCCTTCGCGTTCTTCGCGTTGATCCTGCTGCATGTCGCGGCGGCCCTGTTTCATGCTTTGGTCCGGCGCGATGGTGTGTTCGACACGATGGCACCGGGATCGACTAACGACTAACCCGCGGCCAGGCGCTCGCGCCCAAAAGCGCGTCATGGATCACCCACACTTCGAATATCCGCAATTCGTGCATTGCGCGCACCCCTCCTGCCGCACCAGGGCCGCAACGCCGCATTTCGGGCATTGGGCGAGGCGGGGGGCGGCACCTTCGCCGGGGATGGCCACTTGGCGCTGGGGGATCGGCAGGTCGTCGGGTTCGCCGGCGGTGAAGCCGGTTTCGACCAGGTGGCGGGCGATGACGTCCCCGATCGCAGCCAAGAGCGAGGGCACGTAGCGGCCGTCCATCCAGGCGCCGCCCCGCGGGTCGAACACGGCCTTCAATTCCTCGACCACGAAGCTGACGTCGCCGCCGCGGCGGAACACGGCCGAGATCATGCGCGTCAGGCCGACGGTCCAGGCGTAATGGTCCATGTTCTTGGAATTGATGAACACCTCGAACGGCCGCCGCCTTCCGTCCTGCATCACGTCGTTGATCGTGATGTAGATCGCGTGGTCGCTTTCCGGCCAGCGCAGCTTATAGGTCTGGCCCTGCAGCGCGTCGGGGCGCGACAGCGGCTCCATCAGCTGGATCACGTCGCCGCTTTCGACCCGCCGCGCCGCCTGCTCGGCAACGCCCGCCACGGGCTTGACCGCTTCCATCGGCTCGGCCGCGGGCTCGCTCTGCGCGCGCACCGACAGGACCGAGCCGGTCACCTCGTTCGGCCGATAGGTCGTGCAGCCCTTGCAACCGAGGTCGTAGGCCTTGAGATAGACGCCCTTGAACGTCGCGAACGCGATATCGGCCGGCACGTTGATCGTCTTCGAGATCGAGCTGTCGATATATTTCTGCACGGCCGCCTGCATGACGACGTGGTCGTCCGGCGTCAGGCTCTGCGCATCGACGAACCAGTCTGGCAGCGGCGCGTCGTCGCCCTTGAGGGCGCGGAACCGGCGATAGGCATGATCGCTCACCTCCTCGTCCTTGCGGGTGCCGTCGCGCATCAGCACCGTGCGCGTGTAGCGGAAGCTGAACACCGGCTCCAGCCCTGACGAGACATTGTCGGCCATCAGCGAGATCGTGCCGGTCGGCGCGATCGAGGTCAGCAGCGCATTGCGGATGCCGTGCTCGGCAATGCCGGCCCGGATGTCGGCATCGAGCTCACCGATCGATTCGCCGGCCAGGTAGGCGTCGCGGTCGAACAGGGGAAAGGCGCCCTTCTCCTTCGCCAGGTCGATCGAGGCGGCATAGGCGGCACGGCGCAGTGCCGCCATCCAGCGCTCGGTGAGTGCCACCGCGGCGGGCGAGCCATAGCGCTCGCCGCACATGATGAGCGCGTCGGCCAGCCCGGTGACACCCAGGCCGATCCGGCGCTTGGCCCGGGCCTCGGCCGCCTGCGCGTCGAGCGGAAAGCGCGAGACGTCGACCACATTGTCCATCATCCGCACGGCGAGCGGGACGAGTTCGCCCAGCCGGTCCAGGTCGAGTGCGGCGCCGGGCTCGAACGGGGTCCGGACCAGCGAGGCCAGGTTGATCGAGCCCAGCAGGCAGGCGCCATAGGGCGGCAGCGGCTGCTCGCCGCACGGGTTGGTCGCCGCAATCGTCTCGCAATAGCCGAGGTTGTTCCGGCGGTTGATCCGGTCGATGAAGATCACCCCCGGCTCGGCATAGTCGTAGGTCGCCTGCATGATCCGGTCCCACAGCTCACGAGCCCGGACGGTGCGGAAGACCGTGCCGCCGAAGGTCAGGTCCCAGGGGCCGTCGGCCTTGACCGCCGCCATGAACGGATCGGTCGCCAGCACCGACAGGTTGAACATGCGCAGGCGCCCCGGCTCGCGCTTGGCCTCGATGAAGGCCTCGATGTCCGGATGGTCGCAGCGCAGGGTCGCCATCATGGCGCCGCGCCGATAGCCGGCGCTCATGATGGTCCGACACATGGCATCCCACACGTCCATGAACGACAGCGGACCCGAAGCATCGGCGCCGACACCCTTCACCCGCGCGCCCTTGGGACGGATGGTCGAGAAGTCGTAGCCGATGCCGCCGCCCTGCTGCATGGTCAGCGCCGCCTCGCGCAGCTGGTCGAAGATCCCGCCCATGTCGTCGGGGATCGTGCCCATCACGAAGCAGTTGAACAGCGTCACAGTCCGCTCGGTCCCGGCGCCGGCCACGATCCGCCCGGCGGGCAGGAATTGAAAGTCTTCGAGCGCGCGATAGAAGGGTTCTTCCCAAACCTCCGGCTGTTTTTCCACAGTCGCCACCGCACGGGCGATGCGTCGCCACGTGTCCTCGATGGTTTTATCCACAGGCTCGCCTTCCGGCGTCTTGAACCGGTACTTCATGTCCCAGATCTGCTGGGAGATGGCGGCGATATCGACCATGGCCTCAACTCCTCACGCGGTGGACGGCAAGCAGCCGCCGCAGCCGCAGTCTATGATAAACCGGCCATTCCCGCCCGGTTGCGGCCGGTCAACCTTGCCGGGCATCGACATCAACCTGCTATCGGCTCGGCATCCGGGGCCGGCCCGCCGGTTCGGCATCGATCGTCTTACACCCGGCGCGCAGCGGTAAACTGGTCAGGCCGATTCCGTAGTCTTCCCAAGCCATTCAGCGGTTGGACGCCAACTGATCCACAGAGTTTTCCACAGGCTTTTCCCAGCCGCCCTCGACCAGCAGCGCGTTCGTCGTCGTTTCGATGTCCTGCTCCAGCCGCGCCATCATCTTACGCCGGTCGAGCCCCGGTGGGATCGCCGGCAGGATCTGGACCAGCACCGTGCCCGACCGCTTCATGAATGCCCGCCGTCCCCAGTAGAGGCCGGAATTGAGCGCGATCGGCACCATCGGGACTTTCAGCTGTGTATAGAGTGCCGCGACGCCGGCCTGGTAGGGCAACTTGGTGCCGACCGGACCGCGCGTTCCTTCCGGGAAGATCGCGATCGGCCGGCCGGCAGCCTTCGCCACCTCGGCATCCGCCAGCAGCTTTTTCAGGGCGGCGGCCTTGCCGTCGCGATCGATGGCGATGGTGCCGTGCTTGCGCAGGAACCAGCCGAACACCGGGATCAGCCACAGCTCGCGCTTCAGCACCACGGCCGGGTCGTCGAACAGCACGAAGATCGCAAGCGTGTCCCAGGCCGACTGATGCTTCATCGCCAGAATCGCCGGTCCGGCCGGCAGGTTTTCCCGGCCCCGCACCTCGTAGTCGAGACCGACCACGAGCCTCAGCCAGGTGAACATCAGCCAGGTCCACAGATGGGCGAGCCCGTTGGTCCAGCGTCGCGGAAACACCAGCAGCGGCAAGGCGAGCGTCATCAGCAGGCCGGAGCCGCCGAAGAAGCCGATGTTGTAGACCAGGGCTCGAAGCGCTTTCATGGCGAGGAGGATACCGTGGGTTTGGGAACGAAATACGGACGCACGAGCGCGCCCAGGTATTTCACATATTCGACGACGATCACGCCAGCGCCCGCGCGCGAAAACCAGAAGCGGCCGGGGGCGACGGCCTCCGGAAACACCGGATGGGGAATGATCGTGATGTCGGGTGGCAGCAGCCGGCGAAACTCCAGCAGGCTGCGGCGCATGTGGTAGCCCGCCGTCACCAGTCGGATCGAGCTGTAATGCTCCGCGCGCAGCCAGTCGGCGGTTTCCAGCGCATTGCCGGCGGTGCTGTCGGCCGAATGGCCCAGCACGACGCAGCATTCGACCCAGTGGGGCGTCTGCGGCGAGGTCTTCAGCACCTCGGACATGTCGACGCCTTCATGGACGCCGGACACGAACAGCTTCTTGGCCTTGCCATCGACCAGCAGGCGAAACCCCTCGTCGATGCGCTGGCTGCCGCCGGTCAGCACCACGATCGCGTCGGTCGGGCTGGTCGCATCCTCGATCGGCGTGTCGATCCCGGCCGCGAACCAGGCGAGACCGCCGGCCCAGATGGCCGTCAGCAGCACGACGGCGCCGATCGCCTGGGCCAGGGAACGCAGCAAGCGGCGGATCAGCCGCCTCACGGCATCCGCCCGAGCGTGCGCAGCACCGTCCGTCGCGCCGTCACCAGACCGACCAATCCCATGGCGAGGGGCAGCGCCAGGATCGCGATCCAGCCTAGGAGCGGCAGGTGGAAGCTGGGCAGCAGCCCCACCTCCCCCGGCAGCAGTCCCTGCCCGGCGGTCCAGCGCAGCGCGCCATAGCTGACCAGGGCCATGACCAGGCCGATGCCACCACCGCCCAGGCCCAGCCGGAAGGCGTGCCATTGGAACTGCCGCGCCACATAGGTATCGCTGGCGCCGATCAGATGGACTAGCTGCACGACCGGCGCATGGATCGCCAGGCCCGTGCGCGTGGTGAAGACGACGGTGAGCACCGCCACGAAGCCGATGATCCCGACGATCGCGGCCGCACCGACCTGGACCAGCCCGGCGATGCGGAACAGCCGTGACAGCCAGGCGCCGTGGCTTTCGACCCGCGTTCCCGGAGCCGCGATCGCCAGGCGCTGGGCCAGCGTATCGGGATCGAGGGCCACGCCCGGCCTGGTCTGCACGTCGATCAGAACGGGCAACGGCAGGACCGAGACGTCGACATCCTGGCCCAGCCAGGGCGCCAGCAGGCGCTTTTCGACCGACGCATCGAGCCGGGTGGCGGCAGCGATGCCCGGGATCTGGCCGAGCTGCGCCAGGACGGCGTCGATGCGGTCCTGGGGAACCGGCGCCCCGGTGGCGCCGCGCGGCAGCTCGACGGTCAAGGTGCCGGCCAGCCCGGCGTTCCAGCTGTCCACCGCATCATGCAGCGCGGCCCCCCCCGCGATAGTCAGCGCCGCCAAATAGACCATGAGGGCGACCAGCCAGGGCAGGAACCGGGTCGATCCGTCGGTATCGAGCGGCAGGTCGCGCGATCGGGCCATCAGATCACCGCCCGGCGGCCTGGACGCCGTTCCAGCCGGCCGCCCTCGATATGCAGCACCGGATGGCCGAATCGATCGATCAGCGCCTGATTGTGGGTCGCGATCACCACCGTGGTGCCGCGCCGGTTCAATTCCTCGAACAGGTAGAGCAGCCGCAGGGCGATCGCGTCGTCCACGTTGCCGGTCGGCTCGTCGGCGATGAGCAGGCTGGGCTGGCTGATCACGGCGCGGGCGATCGCGAGTCGCTGCTGCTGGCCGCCCGACAATTCGCGCGGCAGGGCGTGGACATGGTCGGCGAGGCCGACCCATTTCAGCAGATCGACCACATGGTCGCGGACCCGCGCTTCTTCCTGCCCCGCGATCCGCAGGGGCAATGCGACATTATCGAGCGCCGACAGATGCTCGATCAGGCGGAATTCCTGAAACACCACGCCGACCCGCCGCCGCAGCGCCGGCAACTGCGCGCGCGTCAACGCGGCCACGTCGCGGTCGAACAGCGAGATGCGCCCGCGAGTCGGCCGTTCCGCCAGATACATCAGCTTGAGCAGCGTCGATTTGCCGGCGCCGCTGGGCCCGGTCAGAAAGAAGAAGCCGCCCGGCTCGAGGTCGAGCTCGATGTCATGGAGCACCTCGGGACCCGACCCGTATCGCATGCCGACATTCTCGAAACGAACCAAGGGCGACGGATCTCCATGGGCGGCGCTTGACGACGAGGCCCGAGCGATCGGACCTCGCGAGGATGTAGCCGTCCCCGGCGGCGCCCGCAACCATACCCATAGACCGGCACGCGATGCGCGGCGTTTTGCGCTGGACGCAGCCGTATACTGAGTGGACAATCCGCCTCGCCTTCGAGCCCCGCCGTCGCGTCCGTTTCCCGGCCGTCACAAACCGCCACCGCCCCGCCTCATCCAGCGACCGCATGATCCTCACCTGCCCGGCCTGTTCCACACGCTATCTCGTCGACCCGGCGGCCATCGGCGCTTCCGGCCGTACCGTGCGGTGCGCGCGCTGCAAGGAAAGCTGGTACCAGGATCTGCCGGCCGACCAGGTCGTGCCCAAGGTGACCCGCCCCGTCGAGCAGCCGACTCCGCCGGTCATGCCGACCGTGTCGTCATCCTTCGCCGATCGTCCGGCAGCCGAGGAGATTGCGGAAGATGAGGACGCATCGTCGCCGGCCGACACGATGCCCAGTTTCATGGGCCGGCAAGATTCTCCGTTCGGCGACCGTAACCTGCCGGCGCTGCACAAGCCGAAGCGGCGCCTCAGCCCCGTCCTGATCGGCTGGGCCGGCCTCGTGCTGATCGTGATCCTGCTGGTCGCAGGCCTGTGGTTCGCCCGGTCGCCCCTGGTCGCCGCCTGGCCTGCTGCCGGGCGGCTCTATGCGCTGGCCGGGGTGCCGGTCGATGCCTCCGGCTTCGGGCTCGAGGTGCGCAACCTGACGCCCGCCTTCTCCAAGGCGGACAACACGCCCACCCTGGTGGTCACCGGCGAGATCGTCAATACCTCCGGCGGCGTGCGCAAGGTGCCACCCCTGCGCGTTTCCCTGCACAACGCCCAGAACCAGTCCCTGAAGACCTGGGACTTCACGATCGGCCGCGACCAGCTCATGGCCGGCGAGACGGCGCCGTTCCAGACCTCGATCGCCAATCCCCCGTCCGACGCCTCGTCGGCGGTCGTGGTCTTCGCCGAAGGGCCGTAGCTACCCCGCCTGCTGCAGGCGCGCGTCGCCGGGCAGGCCTGCCGCTTCCTCCTCCGCCATCGACTTCACGATCGCCACCGTATGCTCGTCGGCAGGAAACAGCATCTCGAGCGACAGCTCCGACAGGGTGATGTCGGTCGGCGTGCCGAAGATCGTGTTCGTGTTCAGGAAGGACACCGTGCCGAGGCGCGTCGAGATCTGCAGCGGCGTCGCATAGCGTTGCGGCCCGTCGCCCGCCGCCAGGGCTACGCGCCCTGCCGGCGCCGGATAGGCCGTGACTTCCGCCAGCAATGCCTGGATCCCCGGATCGGCCCGGGTCTCGATCTGCTGGCGCAGGACGGCGACCGTATGCGCGCGCCATTCGACGAAGTTCACGATCCGCGGCCCCATGCCGAGCGGATGCAGGATCAGCCGGACGGCGTTGATCGGCTGGCGCAGCAGGTCCGGCGAGCAGCCCTCGTAGAGCTGCGGCAGCGCGCTGTTCGACAGCACCACGTTCCAATGCCGGTCGACCGCGAACGCCGGGTATGGCTTGTGCGCCTGCAGGATCTGGCCGATGGCGATGCGTGCGGATTCCAGTTCCGCCAGCGGTCGCTCCTGGAAGGCCGGGGCATAGCCGGCGGCGAGCAGCAGCATGTTCTGATCGCGCAGCGGGATCTCGAGATGGTCCGCGAGATGCAGGACCATCTCGCGGCTCGGCTGCGACCGCCCGGTTTCGAGGCACGACAGGTGGCGTGTCGAACTCTCCGCGCCCAAGGCCAGGTCCGCCTGGGTCATACGGCGGCGCTCCCGCCACCGCCGAAGGAGCACGCCGAAGGGTACTTGCTGGGTCATCATGGCTGGGATCCTAAAAGGAACCGCGCCTCTGGACCATGACTTTGCGGGTCAAATGATCTCCGCATCCGCCGTCGCTTTTTGACCTCAGGGGTCATCGATCTTCGGCTGGGTCGGCGCCAGTCTCTCTTCACGGCAAGCATGCCGGAGTGGAGGAAAGCGTCGTGGATACAGCCCAACAATTGGCCGACCGGTACGTCGCGGTCTGGAACGAGACCGATGCCGACGCTCGCCGCACGGCGATCGCGGCGCTCTGGGCACCGGAGGGCGAGCATTATGTCGGCGCCCGCGAGGTCCGTGGCTACGAGGCGCTGGAGCAGCGCATCATCGGATCGCACGAGAAGAACGTCCGGGACAATGGCCACCGGTTCCGCGCCGTGCAGGACGCCCGGACGCTGCGCGACGTCGTCACGTTCCATTGGGAAATGCTGCCCGCCGACGGTGAAACGGTGCAGGCGACCGGGCTCGAAGTCCTGATCGTCGACCCGCAGGGCCGCATCCGCATCGACTACCAGTTCATCGTCTGAGGCCCCCATGCACGCCTATTGTTTCGAACGCCTGGGTGCCGGGCTCGACGGCCTGGTGCTGGACGACCGGACCGACCCGCAGCCCGGCCCCGGCCAAGCCCTTGTGCGCATTCATGCCCGGTCGCTGAATTATCGCGACCTCCGCATCCTTTCCGGCCTCTACCCGGTGCCGGCACGGGCCGGCGTCGTCGCGCTGTCCGACGGTGCGGGCGAGGTGATCGCGGTCGGCAGCCGGGTCAGCCGCGTCGCCGTCGGCGATCGGGTGTCGGCCGCTTATTTTCCGCAATGGATCGACGGGCGTTTCACCATGGGTCTGGCAGCCGACCAGTTCGGCTGTACCCGAGACGGCATGCTGGCGCCGCTGGCCGCGATCGACCAGGCGAGCCTGGTCAAGATCCCCGACCATCTGTCGTTCGAAGAAGCGGCGACCTTGCCCTGCGCGGCCCTGACCGCCTGGTCGGCACTGCTCGGTCCCCGGCCGATCCTGCCGGGCGAGACTGTGCTGACGATCGGCACCGGCGGCGTGGCCTTGTTCGCGCTGCAATTCGCCAAGCTGTTCGGCGCCCGGGTCATCGCGCTCACCTCGACCGGCGAGAAGGCCGAACGATTGATCCAACTGGGCGCCGACGAGGTCGTCAATTACGTCGACACGCCCGGCTGGGAACGCGCGGTCCGCGAACACACGACGGGCCGGGGCGTCGAGCATGTGGTCGAGACCGGCGGGATCGACACCCTGCCCCGATCCATCGCCTGTACCGCCGAAGAAGGCGTCGTCAGCATCGTGGCGGCACTGGGCGGCGGGACGATCGATGGCCGGCTCTTCGCCAATCCGATGCTGCTGCGCCGGGTCTATGTCGGCAGCCGCACCACGTTCGAGACGATGAACCGGGCCATCGCCGTCCATCGCCTGCGGCCGGTCATCGACCGGGTGTTCGGTTTCGCGGAGGCGAAGCAGGCCTACCGGCATTTCGAGGCGCGCCGGCACATCGGCAAGGTCGTCATCGCCGGCGGATAGACCTAGGCCGATTGCTCAGAAGCGTTGCAGCAGGCGGTCGATGTAGTCGCGCTCTTCCGTCGGGCGCGCGCGCTCGCCGGCACGGCGCCGCAGCTCGTCCAGGATCTCGCGGCTTTTCTGCATTTCGGACTGTTCGGGGATCTGCACGTCGCCGCGATCGACGCCGCCCTGGCCGGGCGACATGCGGCCGAACGGATCGCTGCCCGCCTTCTGGGCCGGTTCGCCCTCGCCTTCCTCGTCGCCCTGCCCCCGCATCTGCTCACCCAGCGCGCGTGCGGCCTCGTGCAACTGGTCGAGCGCGTCGCCCTGGCGGCCGACGGCGTCCTCACCTTGGCCGCGGTTCAGCGCATCGACGGCGTCCTTCATGGCGCGCTCGGCCCGGTCGAGCGACTGGCCGGCCTGACCGCCCTGCCCCAGCTGTCGACGCAACTGGTCAAGCTGCCGGCGCAATCCTTCCTGCGCGCCCGACAGGTCGCCGGCCTCGCCCGATGCGCCGGACTGCCGGCCCTGGCCCTTTTGTCCGTCCTTACCGGGAGGCCCAGGTTGGCCCGATGCGCCGCGCTGGTTCTGCCGATAGGAACGATCCAGCAGCTGCTGCTGCCTGCGCGCCAGGTCCTGCATCTGCCGCATCGCCTGCTCGCCGGGGCCGCCCCGGCCCTGGCCCATTCGGCCGGCCTTCAGGGATTCCAGCATGTCCTGCAACTGGGCCAGCGCCTGGCGTGCCGCATCCTTGGCGCCCGACTTCGACATCTGCTCGGCCTGCTTCAGCATCCGGTCGATATCCTGCGGCGAAATCGTGCGCGACGGATCGGACGGGCGCTGATCCTGGGCTTCGCCGTTCTTCTGGGCGTTCTCCAGCATGGCCTGCAGATATTGCTGGATCGCCTGGCGCAGGTCGCGCATCAGCTTCTGAATCTCGGCGTCGGATGCATCGCGGGCGAGGGCGTCCTGCAGTGCCTGCTGCGCCGCACGGAGCGATTTCTGCGCATCGGGCACGTTCCCGTCCTCGACCTTGAGCGCGATCTCCCACATCAATTGCTCGGTCTGCGCCAACTCGTCGCCGGCCGGCTGCCGTACCAGGTCCCGCACCGCCGTGCGCAGGCCCATGAACACGGCGAAGTCGTTGCGGAAGAAGCTCGGCTGGATCGACAGGTCCGACAAGGTCTCGGCCACGACATCGGCCTGGTCCGGGTGGGTGACCAGCAGCTTGCGCTGCTCGATGATCGCTTTGGCGACAGGATGGTGGAATTGCCGTTCCGGCAGCGTGAAGCGCAGCGGCTTGGAACTGCCGGTCTGACCGGTCGCGTCCGTCGCCACCAGGCGCATCTCGACCGGCAGGCCGGCCCAGGGATGGGCGGTCAGATCCTGATAGCTGGTCCCACGCAGCTCCTTGCGGCTGTTGCCGGCGGTCGGCAGCTCGACCGCGATCGGCGCCAGGTCGTCGGCGCCGACCCGGCGGATCTCCAGACGTAGCCCGGTCACGCCGTAATCGTCCGTCGCGCGATAGTCGAGCCGGATCGCGCCCGATGGCGTCACCGCCGGCGGCGTGCCGAAGTCGGCGCCTGGCGGCAGGTCGGGCACGATCGCGAGGTCGAGCCGGGCCAGCGCGGTGCCCGACTGGGTGACGGTCAGGCGATTGCCCTCCACCAGCTTCGTCGTGGCACTGTAGTCGCCGCCGGCGATCGGACCGAGCGGCGTCGTGGCATGATCGATCGCGAGGTCGGGAACGCGGCGGCCGCCATGGACCTGGACCAGCAAGGTCGATCCGGCCGGCACCGGAACCGGCTTGTCCGACGCTACGGCAGGATGGGTTGCGTCGGTGCCGAAATAGATCGGCGGCAGGCCGGTATAGTCCGGCGGCGTGATCCAGAGATCGAGGCCGGTCAGCAGGGTTGCGGGACTTCGATCGAACACCGGCACGAAGGCCCGGCCGAGCCGCGCGCCGGCATCGGGGCCGGCGCCGATCCAGCCGACCAGAATCAGCAGCCCCAGCGCCGCACGGAGGCCCAACGGGTCTCGCGCCAGCAGGCCCGATCGCGGCAACCGCAGCCGAAGTCCGCGGATCGAGGCGGCGACACGCGCCTGATGGATCTCCCAGACCGCCAGCGCCACCGCATCGACGGCGGCCGGCCGGTCGCCGAGCGTGGCGAGCGGCCGATGGGCAAGACCGCTGTCTCGTTCCAGCCGCCGGCTGGAGGCGCCGGGCGTCGGCAGGCTTACGCCGCGAATCGCGTCGATCGCCAGCCACACGATGCCGCCGACGAAGCCCAGCAGCAGGGCCAGATGCAGCCAGCCCGGCAGGTACGACGGCAAGTCGAACAGCGCGAAGACGGCGAAACCGAGCAGGCCCGCGGTCACCGGCCACAGCGCCGGCCACGCCTGCTCCCACAGGACGGCAAGCCAGGCAAGCAGGTGGAGGCTCCGGTCCGGGCGCCGTCCGACCGCCGCGGGTGCGGGGGGTGGAAGCGATGCCGGGACCGTCGCCATCAGCGCGTTCCGGTCGGGCCGGCAAGCCAGCCGGGCACCCGGTCGAGTCCGATCAATTCGTCATAGCTCGGCCGCGGGCGGACGACCGCCCATTCGGATCCGTTCACCAGCACCTCGGGCACCATCGGCCGCGTGTTGTAGGTCGAACTCATGACCGCTCCATAGCCGCCGGCATGGGTCACCGCCAGCAGGTCGCCCGGCGCGATCGGCGGCAAAGCCCGATCGCGCGCCAGGAAATCGCCAGTCTCGCAGATCGGACCGACCACATCCACCACCGCCGAAGTCGCACCCGACGCAGGTTCGGCGACCGGCAGCATCGGATGATAGGCTTCGTACAAGGTGGGCCGGATGAGGTCGTTCATGGCGAAATCGCAGACGACGAAGCAGCGGGTGGCGCCCTGCTTGACATCGATCACGGTGCCGACCAGCACGCCCGCCTCGGCGACGAGGTAGCGCCCCGGCTCGAACAGCAGGTCGCAGTCGAGATCGCCGACCGTCCGGCGCACGATCTCGGCATAGGCCGTCACGTCGGGTGCCGTCTCGCCACGATAGGGCACGCCGATGCCGCCGCCCAGGTCCAGGTGGCGGATCGCAATGCCGGCGGCGCGCAACGTGCGAACCAGTTCGGCGACCCGGCGGAACGCCTGCTCATAGGGCGCGAAGTCGGTCAGTTGCGAGCCAATATGGACCGCGACGGAGACCGGCTCGACCCCCGGCAGTGCCGCCGCCCGGGCGAAGACGCGCGGCGCCTCGTTGATATCGATGCCGAACTTGTTCTCGGCCTTTCCGGTCGAGATCTTGGCATGGGTTCGCGCATCGACATCCGGGTTGATCCGGATCGCGATCGGCATGCGTTTGCCACGGGCCACAGCCAGGCGGCTCAGCAGTTCCAGATCGCGCTCGCTCTCGATATTGACCTGGCCGATGCCGGTGTCGAGCGCGTAGGCCAGCTCCGCCCCGGTCTTGCCGACGCCGGAAAACACGATCCGCGCAGGCGGAATACCGGCCGCGACGGCGCGGCGCGCCTCGCCCTCCGACACCACGTCGGCCCCGGCGCCGAGCCGCGCCAGGGTCGCCAGTACAGCCTGGTTCGAGTTCGCCTTGACGGCGTAGCAGATCTGGCCGCCAAGCGGGGCGACGGCCGCGTGGAACCGGCGATAGCGCTCGACGATCACCGCGGTGGAATAGCAATAGAACGGCGTGCCGACGGCATCGGCGATCTGGGCAAGATCGACGGATTCTGCATGGAGCGAGCCGTTCAGATAGGCGAAATTTTCGGACATGACGCTATTCGATGCTCCGCGACTGGGTCGGATCGATGTTCGTGCTCGGCTGGTCGACCGATGGAAACACGTTCGGATCTGCCGGGGTGGCCGGCGTACCCGGACTGCTGGGATAGGCCCGCGGATAGACGTTGGGCTGGTCCTTGGGCGCGTAGGGCGCCCCTTTCTTGCCGCAGGCCGCGAGCGGGCCGGCAAGGCAGATCGCTATCAGCACCGTAGCCGTGAGACGCAGGAACCGTTCGCTCACAGGAAGCGCTCCCGGGCCGAAGCGACCTGGACCATCACCTGGGCCGGCGCCGTGCCGCCGAAGCTGGTTCGGCTCTCGACTGCGCGATCGACCGACAGGACCTGGAAGACCTCGTCGGTGATGCCGCCTTCGATTGCCTGCATGTCGCCGAGCGAGAGATCCTCGAGCCCGCAGCCGCGATCCTCGGCCAGCTTCACGATGGAGCCGGTGATGTGGTGGGCCTGGCGGAACGGCAGGCCCAGGCGGCGGACCAGCCAGTCGGCGAGGTCGGTCGCGGTGATGAAGCCGCGCGCGGTGCCGGCCCGCATCGCCGCCTCGTTGACCGTGAGATCGGCGATCATGCCGGTCATGGCGGCCAGGCACAGGTCCAACGTCTCCGACACCTCGAACGTCGGCTCCTTGTCCTCCTGCATGTCCTTGCCATAGGCGAGCGGCAAGCCCTTCATCATGACCAGCAATCCCACCAGCGCACCGATCACGCGGCCCGACTTGGCGCGCACCAGTTCGGCCGCATCCGGATTGCGCTTCTGCGGCATGATCGAGCTGCCGGTGGTGAAGGCATCGCTCAAGGAGACGAACTTGAACGCATCGGTCGTCCAGAGCACCAGTTCCTCGGCGAGCCGCGACAGGTGCATCGACAGGATCGAGGCGGCGGCCATGAATTCGATGGCGAAATCCCGGTCCGAGACGCCGTCGAGCGAGTTCGCCATCGGCCGATCGAAGCCCAGCGCCGCCGAGGTCGCATGCCGGTCGATCGGAAAGGAGGTGCCGGCGAGCGCCGCGGACCCGAGCGAATTCTCGTTCAGCCGCTTGCGGCAATCCGCGAGACGACCGCGGTCGCGGCCCAGCATCTCGACATAGGCCAGCAGGTGATGGCCGAAGGTCACCGGCTGGGCGACCTGCAGATGGGTGAAGCCCGGCATCACCGTGCCGGCATGACGCTCCGCCTGGGCGATCAGCGCCGCCTGCAGGGCTTGGGCCTGACGGTCGTGCCGATCGAGCGCATCGCGCACCCAGAGGCGGAAGTCGGTCGCGACCTGATCGTTGCGCGAACGGCCGGTGTGCAGGCGACCGGCTGCGGGCCCGATCAACTGGGCCAGGCGGGCCTCGACATTCATGTGGATGTCTTCGAGCGCCTCGTCGAAGCGGAAATCGCCGGCCTCGATCTCGGCCAGAACCTGTTCCAGGCCGCGGCTTATCGCTGCACCATCTCCAGCCCCGATGATGCCCTGCTTCACCAACATCGCCGCATGAGCCTGGGACGCACGGATATCCTGGGCATAGAGCTTCTTGTCGAAGCTGATCGACTGGTTGATCTTGGCCATCACGGCAGCCGGTCCGGCGGCGAAACGGCCCCCCCACATCTCGTTGGCGGCCTTCGTCACCGTGCCCGGTGCAGCAGCCGGGGCTTGATCCGCCGCCGCATCACGGGCCATATCCGCCTTGGTCAAAATTCACTCTCCCGGAAAGTCGCTAGGCACGAAGTCATGGGGCTCAAGATCAAGCTGTTCATACTGACGCTGCTACTCGTCACCGGCGGCGCCGTCGCGACGGCGCTCGCCGACAAGGGCGACGCACCGCCGCTTGGTGGTGCGATGCACGAGTTTATCCTCCAGACTCCGCCGGCACCAGCGCCCGACGTGACCTTTTCCGACGGCGAGAACGCGACCCTGGGCTTCAAGGATTTCAAGGGCAAGGTCACCCTGGTCAATCTATGGGCCACCTGGTGTGCTCCGTGCGTCAAGGAGATGCCGTCGCTGGAGGCCTTGAAGAAGGCGCACGGCGGTGCCGATTTCGACGTGGTCACGATTTCCGAAGATCGTGGCGCGCGCAAGGTGGTCGATCCGTTCTTCGAAAAGAACGGCCTCGCAGCCCTGCCCCGCTACATCGATGCCGAAAGCGCGGTCGGTCGCGCCTTCCGCGTCCGCGGCCTGCCGACCACCGTCCTGCTCGATCGCGACGGCAACGAGATCGGCCGCTTCGAAGGCGGCGCGGATTGGTCCGGCCCGGACGCGCTGGCGCTGATCGACTGGGCGATCAAGGGCGGTACGCCTAAACCGGACACGCTTCCGCCGGTCCAGAAGACTCCCTGAAGCCGCATCATTTTTACCGTCATCTCCGCGAGAGGCGGGAATGACGATGGCGTTACGGGTCGAGCCCGGTGCTACGACGGCGGCGCCAGGCTGAGGTATTGCGAGCGGTGGCTGTCGGCCGGGTTGGGGATCCAGCCCTGCACACGGCCGGCGACCAGGCGATGGGTCACGGCGTGGTAGATCGGGATGATCGGCTGATCGTCGAGCAGCAGCCGCTCCGCCGCGGCATAAGCGGCATATTCTGCCGGCAGGTCGGCCGCTGAATCCGCCTCGGTCAGATGGCGGTCGTAGTCCGCCGAATTATACTGGGTCTCGTTGGAGGCCGAGGTCGAGCGGTACTCGTCGAGCAGCACCGGCGCCTGGATGCCGGTGATCCAATCGTCGACCGCCGCCGTGAAGTCGTGGTGGTTGAGGCGACCCAGATAGACCTGCCATTCCTGGGTATCGAGCGTCGCCTCGACGCCCAGCGCGTCGTGCCACATGCCGACCAGGGCCTGCGCCCATCGGTCCCACTCGCGCCCCTTGGCCACCATCAGCTGGACGATGAGCTTCTTGTCGGGCCCATACCCGGCCTCGGCGTAAAGCTTGCGGGCGAGCGCCAGCCGGGCAGTCATCGGCATGTCGCGAAAGGATTCCGAGACGACCGGATAGCCCGGGACCAGTGCCGGGATGAAGCCGTACGCGGGGATCTGATCGCCGCGCACGATCCTTTCGGTCAGCGCGGCCTGGTCGGTGACCAGGGCCAGGGCGCGGCGCAGCTTCAGGTTATCGAACGGCGGCGCACCGATGTTGAGCCCGATCATGTAGGTGCCGATCTGCGGCTCCGCCTTCAAGGTGGCCAACAGGTTGCGCTTCGCCCATTCGATCTCGTTGCGCGGCAGCTCGGCGACGTCGAGTTCGCCAGCCCGGAACATCTTCATCGCCGTTTCCGGCGAGCCGGTGACGACATACTCAACCCGATCGAGCGCCACGGCGCCCGCCTGCCGGTAGAACGGGTTCCGTTTCAGTCCGACGTGGGATTGCGGCACCCATTCGGTCAACAGAAAGGCGCCGTTGCCGACCAGCTTGCCCGGTCGCGTCCAATCGCTGCCGAAGCGCTCGATGTCCGCCTTGCGCACCGGAAAGAAGGTGACTGCGAAATCGAGCAGGCGAATGCTGGGACGCCATAGCGTGACGACGACGGTCCGGTCGTCCGGGGCCGCGGCACCCAACTGGCTCACGTCCGCGATCTTGCCGCTCTCGATGTCGAGGGCATGGGCGATCGCCTCGAGTTCGTTGCCATTCTCGGCGCCGGTCGCAGGATCGATCCGGCGGCGCAGCCCATAGACGAAATCGGCCGCAACGATCGGTTCGCCGTTGGAATATTTCAGGTCGGGCCGCAGGTGGAAAATATAGGTCAGGCCGTCCGCCGAGATGTCCCACGATTGGGCGGCACCGGCAATCCGCGCGCCCGTCCCGCCGCGGGTCATCAGGCCCTCGAACAAATCCAGCTCGATCTTGCCCTCGTAGATGCCGGTGCTCTTGGCCGGGTCGATCGTCTCCGGCTCCGACGGCGCGGCGATCCGCAGGATCGAGTCCGCGCGCGCGGTCACGGTTCCGATCAGGGCCACACCCAGGAACAAAATCAACGACCGACCGAGCTTCATGAAGGATTCCCCGCGACAAAGTCGGCCGCACTGAAGCCTGTCCGGCCGCCTCCTGTCCACAGCCGGCTGTCAGTCCTCGTCGTCGGGCACGCGGCTCGGATCGTCCGGCCCCTCGGCGGTCTCGACCCGATAGGTTTCGCCGAACCAGCGATGCAGGTCGATATGGGTGCAGCGCTTGGAACAGAACGGCTTGAACAGCACGTCCGACGGCTCGCCGCAGATCGGACAAGGTTTGGCGGAAGCATTCATTTCCAGCCCTTTCTCAGACGGAGGCGATGTCGAAAATCTCAGGATCCCTGGTGCCGTCGAGCTTGAGCGCGATCGGGCGCCCGGCGCCCAGCGCCGCCATCTCCAACGCCTTTGCCAGCGGCCCCTTGAGTTCTGCGGCGATCGTCGGATGCAGCGTGATCTCGATCCGCCCCGGGGCATAGGGGGTGCCGGCGAGCGAGGCCAGCAACTCCAGCGCCACCGTCCGCGCCGTCTTCCCCCGCCGGACGCCGGCGGGCGCCAGCATCAGGTCTGCGAGCGATGCCAGCGAGCGGCGCCGGGTCGCCTCGAGATGACCGAGCCGCGTCCAACCGTGGATTTCGAGCCCCATCGGATCGCCCGCCGCCGCGGCCGCGAGCGCGACCTCGACCTCGCGGCGATGGTCGCGATTCTGCATGGTCACGAAATCGATGACGATGGCCCCGGCGATATTGCGCAGGCGCAGCGCCCGGGCAATCGCCGTCGCCGCCTCGATATTGAGCCGGCGCACCGCATCGGCCGCCTTGCCGCGGACACTGCTGGCGCGGCCCATGTTGACGTCGATCAGGGTGCCGGCCAACCCGGTCTCGATCACAACCTCGCCCCCGCCGGGCAGGATCAACGATGGCGTCAGCGCATCATCGACCACGTCGGCCAGACCATGGCGTTCGAATGCGCCCGCCGGCTCCAGCATCAGCCGGTCGCCGAACTCGGATTTCAACGCGGCGAAGGCGAGCCGATCGTCGAGGATGATCTCGTCCAGCCGCGCCGCGTCGAGCCCGGCCAGAATGCGCTCGATCGGTCCGGGCGCCAAATCCAGCCTCTGGGGCGGCTTGGCCGTCCCCGCCATCGCCGTCAGCGCCGCGTGCTCCGCGCGCAACCGCTCGATGTCGGCGGACAGCTCCTCGCGCCGGGCACCGACAGCATGGCTGCGCACGACGATGCCTTCATCTGGCGCCATCAGTTCAGCCAGCAAGCCCGAGAGCCGTGCCCGTTCGGCCGGCGCGATCTGGCGCGACACGGAAATCCCCGGCCGCGCCGGCGTCCAGACCGCGAGCCGGCCGGGCATGGAGGGTGCCGCCGTGATCTCAGGCGCCTTGTCCTCCCGCGCGTCTTTTGTCACCTGGACCAGCAGGACCGCGCCCTCGACCGGGGCTGCTCCGCCGGGCAGCTTGTCGCCCGGCAGAAAGGCCGGACGGTCCAGCCCCAGGTCGACGAAGGCGCCGGGCAGGCTCGGCACCACGCGCACGATGCGCGCCCAGAACAGCGCGCCGACCAGGCTGCCGTCGGCGTCGCGCTCGATCCTGAGTTCAACCGGAAATTCGTCTTCGAGCAGGATGGCGCGCGCTTCGCCCGGGCGGCGTTCGACGATCAGGCGGCGTTCGACGCCCACGTCAGCTTCCGGACCGGAAGCCGCGCCCGATCAGCAACTGCGCCGTTTCGAACAGCGGCAATCCGACGATGTTGGAATAGGACCCGATGATCTCGCGCACGAAACGGGCGGCCAACCCCTGGATGGCATAGCCGCCGGCCTTGCCCTGCCATTCGCCGCTCGCGAGATACCACTCCATCTCGGTCTCGCTGAGGCGCTTGAACACCACGGCACTCTGCACCCGACGCAAGGCGATCTTGCCGTCGGGGGCGATGAGCGCCACGCCGCCGAATACACGGTGGCGCCGGCCGGACAGCAGGGAGAGGCATTTGCGCGCCGTCGCCGCATCCTCAGCCTTGGGCAAGATGCGCCGGCCGCAGGCGACGACGGTGTCGGCGCCGATGATGAAGCTCGCAGGATGGTCGGCCGCGATCTTGCGCGCCTTGGCCACCGCCAGCCGCTCGGCGTGATGGGGCGGCGTCTCGTCCTTGAGCGGCGTCTCGTCGATGTCGGCAGGTGCGATGAGATCCGGCGCGAAGCCGATCTGCGTCAGGAGATCGACGCGGCGCGGCGACGCGGAAGCCAGCACCAGCGTTGGGTGCGGCGCGCCGCCGGAAAAGGTCGAAGCTTCGCTCATGCGTGCACTCCGCACGCCCGATCGACTTACTTGAACCGGAAGGTGATGCGACCCTTGGACAGGTCGTAGGGGGTCATCTCGACGTTGACGCGATCGCCGGCCAGGACGCGGATGCGGTTCTTGCGCATCTTGCCCGAGGTATGGGCCAGCACCTCGTGATTGTTGTCCAGCTTGACGCGGAACATGGCATTGGGCAGCAGTTCGCTGACCGTACCCGAGAACTCGATGAGATCTTCTTTCGCCATACCGACCTTGAGTTGGGTTGCATTAGGGTGAGCGGCGGCACCGTGCCTGCACAGCCCGCTTCGCGCGGCGTTTTATCACAGAACGGATTGAAAACGGAGATCGGAACGCGCGCCTTCGACGTGAGGGCTGGGTTGCAGTGCCCGCCCGGCTCGTGGGACGGTGCGGATTGCCGTCGATACGGCGAAAACGGGAGCAGCGCCATGAGCGACGAACCACCTTCGATCGAACAGCTTCGCTCGACGGTCGACCGGATGGAACAGCAGCTGGGTTCGTGCAACAGCAACAACAGCACCGAATTGATGGGGCACTATTGGGCGCTGGTCGCCCGGTTCGAGATCGATCTCTCGGACGAACGCGATCGGCTGCTGAACCGTAGCGGCGCGCTCATGCTGATCCAGGCGGCCGACCCGGGCGAGGACGATCCGGACGAATAGGCGCCAGAGTGGTCGGACGATGAAGCCGAGACTGGTGCTGGGCCGGTGCGCCATGGATGCGCTAGCTCTATCGGCGGGCTTCTCCGTTTCATTGGGTTCTTCATGACCGACCACCAGAACAGCCATGGCCAGCCGACCGGCCACCCCGTCCCCGGCTGGACGACCCGACCGGTGCCGCCGGCGACCGCGATGACCGGCCGCTTGTGCCGGGTCGAGCCGCTGGTCCCGGGCGATCACGCCGCGGATCTGTTCGAGGCGAACCGCGAGGATGCGGGCGGCCTCAACTGGACCTACCTGGGCGTCGACGGCTTCACCGAACTGGCGCCCTACCGCGCGTGGCTCGACAAGATGGCCGCGGGGGCCGACCCGATGTTCCATGCCATCATCGACCTTGCGACCGGCCGTGCCGTCGGCATCGCCAGCTACCTGCGCATCGACCCGGCCAACGGCGTGATCGAGGTCGGGCACATCAACTATTCGCCCCGGCTGCAGCAGAGGCCGGCCGCGACCGAGGCGATGTTCCTGATGATGCGCCGTGCCTTCGACGAATTGGGCTACCGGCGCTACGAATGGAAATGCGACGACCGCAACCTGCCCTCGCGTGCCGCGGCACAGCGGCTTGGCTTCACCTACGAAGGCACGTTCCGCCAGGCGCTCGTCTACAAGGGCCGCAACCGCGACACGGCCTGGTTTTCGATCCTCGACGGCGAATGGCCATCGGTGAAGAGCGCCTTCGAGCGCTGGCTGTCCCCGGAGAATTTCGACGCCGCCGGCCGGCAGAAGCAAAGCCTCGCAGCCTTGCGCAGCGCCTGAAATCGCTTTGGCGGAAAAAGAGGGGTGTGTGGCCTTTTTCGCCACACGCACTTTGCGCAACAATCCGCCCCCTGGAAACGGAGACCGCCATGCCGGACATCGCCGACTGCATCAACGAGACCTGTCCCTGGTCCGGCAAGCCGGTCAGCCCCGATTCTCTGACGCTCTACAACGGCCAAGTCGTGGGCTTCTGCAATCCCGGCTGCCGCGACAAATTCGAAAAGGCGATCGGGCATTTCGAGGCGGCAGGTGCCGTCGCTAGGACGCCGCTCGCGACGCCCTGAACGCGGCCGACCATTTCGCGACCACGGCCATCAGCAGGTCGCGGTCGACCGGCTTGGTCAGGTGATCGTTCATGCCGGCGGCGCGGCAACGCGCGATCTCGCTCGGCATGGCATTCGCCGTCAGGGCGATGATCGGAATGCGGCCCGCCCGGCTGTCGAGCCTTCGTATGGCCTCGGTCGCGGTAACGCCGTCCATCACCGGCATTTCCATGTCCATCAGCACGAGGTCGAACGACTGCGCCCGCACCGCCTCGACCGCGGCGGCGCCGTCGTCGACGATCGTCACCCGGTGCCCGGCCACGGTGAGCAGGCCTTCGACGACGAGCTGGTTCATCAGCAGGTCATCGGCGACCAGGATGCGGGCGCTCTCGAACGGTGCCGGTTTCGCGTTGTCCTTGACCAGTGCCGGCGACTGCGCCGCGCGCAATGCGATCGTGAACCAGAAGGTGCTGCCGGTACCCAGTTCGCTCTCGACGCCGATCTCGCCGCACATGGCCTTGACCAGGCGCTTGGAGATGGCGAGGCCGAGCCCCGTCCCGCCGAACCGGCGCGTGATCGACCGATCGACCTGGGAGAAATTCTGGAACAGCAGATGGTGCCGTTCCGCCGCGATGCCGCTGCCGGTATCCGTCACCGCAAAGCGGAGCTGCCGCTCGCCGGCGGCACCCCACTCAGCAGACACCATAATGTCGATGCCGCCGCTCTTGGTGAACTTCACGGCATTGCTCAGCAGGTTGAGCAGGATCTGCCGCAGGCGCGCCGGATCGCCCAGGATCCATGCCGGCAGATCCGGCGGCAGATCCGACGAGAGCGACAGGCCTTTGGCCAACGCCTCGGTCCGAACGATCGAGAGCGCGCCGTCGACGACGCTCGCCACGTTCATCGGGATGCTTTCGAGCTCGAGCTTGCCGGCCTCGATCTTCGAGATATCGAGGATGTCGTTGAGGATGGCGAGCAGCGACTTCGCTGAATCCTTGATCAGCGTCGCCCGGTAGCGCTGCTCTTGCGCCAACGGCGTATCGAGCAGCAGATCGACGAAGCCGATGATGCCGTTCATCGGCGTGCGGATCTCGTGGCTCATGCTAGCCAGGAAGTCCGACTTGGCCCGGTTGGCCTCCTCGGCGACGTCCTTCGCCTCCTGCAGGGCCTGCTCTGCCCGGTGGCGCGCTGAAATATCGATGTTGAAGGTGCCCAGCCCGACGATGGCACCGGCCCGATCCCGTACGGGGAACTTGGTGATCAGGAACCAGCGAGGCGATCCGCCCATGTCCGCTTCCTGGACCTCGGTCACTTGCGTGGTCCCGGTCGACAGCACCTGGTCCTCGATCGCTTCGATCTGGATCGCCAGTTCCCGGCCGGGATGGCGCTCGGACAGCCGATGGCCGATCAATTGTTCCTGGGTGAAGCCGAACCACTCCTCGTACTGCCTGTTGAGCACGACATAGCGATGCTCGCGATCCTTGAGGCTGATCGCGACCGGGGCGTGATCGAGTATCGATTGCAGCCGCAGCTGGCTTTCGAGCAATGCGGCCGCGGTCGTCGTCGCGGCCGCCATCGCCGCCTCCGCTTCCAGCTGCATGGCCGTTCGCAGCGCGATCTGGCGCGACAGGCGAAATCCGAGGATGACGAGCGCCGCGACGAGCAGGGCGACACCGAAGCCATGCCGCCAGGCGTCGGCACGCCACCCCGCCAGCACCTCATCCTTGGCAAGCGCCACGGCGACCACCAGCGGATAGGCCTCGGTCCGCCGATAACTCGTCAAGCGCTCGACGCCATCGGCCACCGAGCGCATCTCGGCAAAGCCGGACGGCGCGTGCGGCAGGTACTGGTTGAAGATCGTGCCTTGAAGCATGCTCCTTCCGATGTTCGCCACCTCGAAAGGGCGCCGGGCGAGCAACGTGCCTTCGACGGAAGCGACCAGGATGGCACCATGGTCGCCAATGCCGAACGTATCGTAGAACCGTTGGAAATAGCTCATGTCGACGGTCGCCAGCACCACGCCGGCAAAGCTGCCGTCGGGATGGTTGATCCGACGCGTGACGGGGATGACCCACTCGGCCTTCGTCTTGCTCTGGACGGGCCGGCCGATATGGATCGCATCATCGGTGTGGGTTTGGTGGAAGATGAAATAATCCCGGTCGGCATAGTTGGCCGCGACCGGCACCGGCAGGGACGTCACGATTGCCGCGCCATGTTCGTCCAGGGCGCCCAGCGCCTTGAGCTGCGGCAGCAGATCGACCTCGCTCATGATGACCTTGCGCAACCCGTCGAGCGCAGCGGGGCCGGTGCCGTCCGTTTCGATGCGGTTGACCAGCCCGACCAACACGGCGTCGGTCGTCCGGATCGTGTCCTCGGCATGCTGGGCGATCGCGCCCACCAGGTTTCGCGTATTCTCGGCCCCGTGCTCCAACGCGCCCGACCGGGCGTTCGCAATGCTGAAGGCCTCGATGCCGATCAGGCTCAAGCAGACGAAAACGACCAGGGCAACGACGCTCAGCTGCAGCGACAGCCGCCCGGCGAGATTCTGCAGCGCTAAATTCACCCGGTCTTCCCGTCGATGACATCGGATCGGAAAATGATCGGGACGAAGGTCGCATTCCTGACTTAACGAAGGCGTAAAAATGCAGCGGAGGGCTTGCTTCGATGCTCAAACGTCGGCCACCGGCGCCCGGCTGAATCGCTCGGCGATCCGGCGCATCAGCGTGTCGCGCACCTCGCGATAGGCATCGAGCTTGGTGTCGCGGCTGCCGTCGACCGCGGTCGCGTCGTGGGTCGGCCAGAATTCGACGTCGCACGCCATGGTTCGGGTCATCTCCAGCGCCTTGTGATGGGCCTCGGGCGACAGGGTGATGATCAGATCGAAGTAGTCGTCGTCGAGTTGGTCGAACGTCTTGACCCGATGCTTGCTGATGTCGATGCCGATCTCGTCCATGACCGCATCGACGAACGGGTCATGCTCGCCCGGCCGGACCCCGACGGAATCGACGAAGACCCGATGGCCGTGCAGGTGCTTCATGATCGCTTCGGCCATGGGCGAGCGAACCGAATTCATCGAACAGGCGAAGAGGATGGCGGAGGGCAGCGAGGCCATTTCGCGTCGGCCCTAGCCCCGGATATGCAGGACGCAAATCAGGGTGAAGAGCCGTCGCGCCGTCGGCAGGTCGATCTCGACCTTGTCGGCGAGCCGTTCGCGCAGCATTTCCGAACCTTCGTTGTGCAGGCCGCGCCGTCCCATGTCGATTGCCTCGATCTGCGTCGGGCTCGATTGCTTGATCGCGGCGTAATAGCTCTCACAGATCATGAAATAGTCTTTCACGATCCGCCGGAACGTGGCGAGCGGCAGCATCACCCGGTCGATCGGCTCGCGCTTCGGCGTCTGGATGTCGAGCAGCAGCCGATTGTCCTCGAGCGACAGGTTGAGATGGAACGGCCCGGCCTCCGGCTTTTCGACCAGACGGAACATGTTCTCCTCGAGCAGGTCGAAGATCGCGACGGCCCGCTCGTGCTCGATGTCGGCATTGCGCCGAAGTACGGTGCGCTCGTCGAGCGTCAGGTCGACGATGATCGCCTTGGACGGCGAAGCGGGTGGGGATGCTTCGCCGGTCATGATGGTCAGCCCTTGTTCTTGAGGCGGATCGATACCGATAGCGCGTGGGCGCCCAGCCCCTCCGCCTCGGCCAGCACGCAGGCCGCAGGCCCGATCGCGGCCAGGCTGGCCGGATCGCACGCGACATAGGTCGTGCGCTTGACGAAATCGTTGAAGCCCAGCCCCGACGCGAACCGGGCGGCGCGCGAGGTCGGCAGCACGTGGTTCGGCCCGGCGACGTAGTCGCCGATCGCCTCCGGCGTGTGGCGGCCGAGAAAGATGGCGCCGGCATTGCGCACCCGCGCCATCATCCGGTCGGGATCGGCCACCGCCAGTTCGAGATGTTCCGGCGCCAGCCGGTCGACCAGCGGAACGGCATCGTCGAGCGCGTTCACGATGATGATCGCACCATGGCGCTGCCACGCCTCGGCCGCGATGGCCCGGCGCGGCAGGCGCGAGAGATGGTCCGCGGCGGCGGCCACGACCCGGTCGGCGAAAGCGGCATCGTCGGTGATCAGGATGCTTTGGGCGACCCGGTCGTGCTCGGCCTGGGACAACAGGTCGGCCGCGATCCAGGACGGGTCGTTCAGGCCGTCGGCCACCACCAGGATCTCCGACGGGCCGGCGATCGTGTCGATGCCGACCATGCCGAACACCTGGCGCTTGGCGGCGGCGACATAGGCATTGCCGGGACCGACGATCTTGTCGACCGGCCGAATGGTTTCGGTGCCATAGGCGAGTGCCGCCACGGCCTGGGCGCCACCGATGCGGTAGATCTCGTCGACGCCGGCGAGCCGGGCTGCCGCCAGCACCAGCGGATTGACGATGCCGTCCGGGGTCGGCACGACCATGACAAGGCGATCGACCCCGGCAACCTTGGCCGGCAGCGCGTTCATCAGCACCGAACTGGGATAGGACGCGGTGCCGCCGGGCACATAGAGCCCGACCGCCTCGATCGGCCGCCAGCGCCAGCCGAGCCGCACGCCGGCCGCATCGACGGTGTCGTGGTCGCCCGGCATCTGGCTGCGATGGAACGCGGTGATGCGCGCCGCCGCGAGTTCGAGGGCCGCGCGGGTCTGGGCCGGAATGGCCGCGACCGCCGCGTCGATCTCGGCCATGGAGATGCGCAGGGTCTCGCGCGTCACCGGGAACCGGTCGAACCGTCGCGTATAATCGACCAGCGCCGCGTCGCCCTGGGCGCGCACCGTCGCCAGGATCTCCGTGACGGTATGGTCGACCTCGGAGGCCGCCTCACGGCTTTCCTCGGCCAGGGCGGCGAACTGCCGCTCGAAATCCGCGTCTGCCGCGACGAGCCGGCGCGGCGGCCCTTGCGTCGATCCCTCAGGCGGCATGGCCGACCGCCTCCTCGAAACGGCGGATCCACTCGCCGATCTCGTCGGGACGGGTCTTCAGGGCCGGCCGATTGACGATGAGCCGCGAGGAGATGTCGGCGATCCGCTCGATCTCGACCAGCCCGTTCGCCTTCAGGGTCGAACCGGTCTGCACCAGATCGACGATGCGCTTGCACAGGCCCAGCAAGGGCGCCAGCTCCATGGCGCCATGCAGCTTGATGCATTCCGCCTGAACGCCGCGCGCGGCGAAATAGCGCTTGGTGATCTCCGGATACTTGGTGGCGACGCGCACGTGGCTCCAGCGTGTCGGCTCGTCGGTCGCCATCAGGTGGGGCGGACCGGCGACGGCCATGTGGCACTGGCCGACCTTGAGGTCGAGCGGCGCATAGATCTCCGGGTAGGCGAATTCCATCAGCACGTCGTTGCCGGCGATGCCCAGGTGTGCCGCCCCGAACGCGACGAAGGTCGCCACGTCGAAGTTTCGGACCCGGATCACGTCCAGCCCGGCGATGTTGGTCTTGAAGCGAAGCTGGCGGGAATTCTCGTCGTCGAATTCCGGCTCGATCTCGATCCCGGTCCGGGCGAGCATCGGCACCACCTGCTGCAGGATGCGTCCCTTGGGCAGCGCCAGGACCAGCGTCTCGTTACCACGCACGAAATTCTTCTCCTGTTTCACGCGGACGCGTGGTCGGGTCGCCACCGGGTCGGCCAAGGTTCGCCGACGTCCTGTAGATGGCACAGGATCTCCGACACTTCCAGGCGGATGGCGGCGCCGCCGGAAAAGGTCAGCTGCAGCGCGCCCGGCAAGGCCTCGATGGTGAGCAGGGCCAACATGCCGTCGCCGTCCCGCCGGTCGAGCCCCTTGCGCTTGACCGCGGTCACCTTTGAGAAGGTGACGCCGGTCGTGGTGCGCGCGTGCTCCTTGGCACCGGCTTTGTCGCCTTCCCATTGGAACCGGTTGGCGACCAGCACCAGTTGCCCATCCTCGGGGAAGTAGGCGATGTCGTCGATCAGCACCAGCGCGTCCTGCAGGCAGGCGGCCAGTACCGTCAGATCTTGTGCATCGACCGCCTTCAGCTTCATCGCGATGTCCCTGTCCCTCAACTAGGCTCGGATACGCTCGATCTCGGCACCGCAGGCGGCCAGCTTCGCTTCGAGCCGCTCGTAGCCGCGATCGAGATGATAGACGCGATTGACGACGGTTTCGCCCTCGGCCGCAAGTCCGGCGAGCACGAGGGAGACCGAAGCGCGCAGATCCGTCGCCATCACCGGCGCCCCGGTCAGGCGCTTCACGCCGCGCACCATGGCGGAAGCGCCGTGGACATTGATGTTGGCGCCCATGCGGCACAGTTCCGGCACGTGCATGAAGCGGTTCTCGAAGATCGTCTCGGTGATCATCGCGGCCCCGTCGGCGACGCTCATCAGCGCCATCATCTGGGCCTGGAGATCCGTCGGGAAACCCGGGAACGGCTCGGTCATCACGTCGACCCCGTCGACCACGGGCCGGCCGCTGCCGTTGGAGCCCTTGACCCGGATGCCCTGTTCGACGTCGGTCACCTCGATGCCGGCGGCGTTCATCACCTTGCCGACCGCGGTCAGCAGCTTCAAGGTCGTGCCGGTCAGCACCACGTCGCCGCCGGTGATCGCGGCCGCCATCATGTAGGTGCCGGTCTCGATCCGGTCGGCGATCACCCGGTGGGTGGCGCCATGCAGCCGGTCCTTGCCCTGAATCGTGATCCGGTCGGTCCCGGCGCCCTGGATCTCCGCCCCCATGGCGATCAGGCAGTCGGCGAGATCGACGATCTCGGGTTCGCGGGCGACGTTGACCAGCACGGTCTCGCCCTCCGCAAGGCTCGCGGCCATCAGCAGGTTCTCGGTGGCACCGACCGACGGGAACGGCAGCACGATCTCGGCACCGCGCAGGCGCCGGGGCGCCTTCGCATTGATGTAGCCCTGCTCGATCTCGATCTCCGCGCCCATCTGCTGCAGGCCCTTGATGTGCAGATCGACCGGGCGGGCGCCGATGGCGCAGCCGCCTGGCAGCGAGACGCGGGCCTCGCCGCAGCGGGCGAGCAGCGGCCCCAGCACCAGGACCGACGCGCGCATCTTGCGCACCAGGTCGTAGGGCGCCTCGGTCGAGGTGATGCGGGCGCCGTCGAGCCGCAGGCAGTGGCCGCCGTTGGCGATCTGGCCCAGGTCCTCGGCCAGGCTCATTTCGACGCCGTGCTGGTTCAGCAGGTTCGCCATCGAGGTGATGTCGGCCAGGTGCGGCAGATTGCAGAGGACCAGGGGCTCCGACGACAGCAGGCTCGCCGCCATCAGCGGCAACGCCGCGTTCTTCGAGCCGCCGATCGGGATGATGCCGTGGAGCGCGATACCGCCCCGAATCCGAATCTTATCCATTACCCACTCATCAAAACCACGCCGGTGGCGATCCCGCGGCACCGGTGACCGGACCCGACCGAGATCAGCGGTCCGCCTATTCACGAGATCCAGGCATCGCGCGTTTGCGTTTGCGTTGCAAAGAGAAAATCGCGATAGAGACGCTGGGTTGCCCAGCGCCGGGACCGCTAGGCCGGTCCGTCCTCGCCCTCGTCCGCCGCCCGGACCCTGCTCTGCTGCTTGCGGCGCGCCAGATTGGCCCGGAGCGCCGCCGCCAGCCGGGCATCTTCACGGGCGCGGCGCGCCTTGCCGGCCTCGCTCACGCCGGTTTCCGCCGGTTTCGTCTGATCCTCGTCCGCCATGTTCCCGCGCCCACCTTCGTCGTCGGAGCGATCCTAGCAAAGCTGGATCGGAATAGGGGCGAGTCTATGATCAACCGGCGCCCGAATCGCCGGGCCCATAGCGCTTTTTCCCGCGGCCGACACATGTCGAGCCTGCATGGCGAACCAGAGACGCACGGCTTGCAAGGGGCTCGTCCCTGTGGCATGTTCCGCGCCGCTTCGAGGGGCGGCCACGCCCCGACCCTATGGGTTTCGAACGGCACGCTGTTGTAGCTCAGTGGTAGAGCACCCCCTTGGTAAGGGGGAGGTCGAGAGTTCAATCCTCTCCAACAGCACCATTCCGCTGTAATCTTTCCAGTACGATGGTCCAAATCAGCGGATCTGGTCGATCCGGGCCGTTCCGTTGTCATGACTACTTCAGCGTCAGCAGCCGATCCGGTCCGACCGATGCGACGGCGCTCTTCAAACTGTCGAAGGAATCGACCGTGCCCTCTGCATCGACGAGGAAGCGGTCGCCCACCATCACGCTATATTTCCCGTTCTGCGACGTGCGGTCATACTGCTGAATGGTCAGTTGACCGTCGACCCGGCCGACCTTTTCGAAACCGGTCGCGGTCTCGTGATCGGATTCGACGCCGAACGCGCCCGCCAGTGTCGCGAGCGAGCCGGCGGCGGCCATGTCGGTCACGCTCAGCGTCATGGTCCTGTTGCCGCTGCGATAGGTCGCTTCAGCATTGGTGCCGCCGAACGCCTTCCCGGTCTGGGTCTCGGTGCGCGCGAAGCCACCGGGCAGGCTGGCCGGCAGCAATGCCTTCAGCGCGTCGGTGGAGACCGCCGGTATCGCCTGGCCCGAGGCGCCGGTCGCGGGCGTGCCCGCCGGCTGGCTGCCGTCCATCTGCTTGGCCATGGCGCCCAGCTGATTGACCACACCCTGCAGCTTCGCGACGTCGACATGAGAGCCGTTCGGAAGATTGATGGTTCCGGAACCGGAGCCGGTCAGTGCACCGGTTCCGGATTCCACTGCAGCCGATCGCGTCGGCATCAGGTCGCCGAAGCCCATCAGGCGGGCGCCGATGATGCCTACGACGGCATAGAGCACGATGGCGGAGATGACGACGACGACCGTGTAGCCGATCGCCTTGGCTTCCGGTGCCTTCATCAACCGGGGCAGGCCGAGGTACAGCAGATAGAAGCTGTAGAGCCCCAGGATCCCGAGGAAGCCCAGGTAGGGTAGAAGGCCGAAGACGCCGACGATCCACGCAGCGGTCCATGAATAGGCCGAAACCTTCAAAGCCTGGACACGGTTGCGCTGCCCCCCGAAGGTGGGCGCCAACGCGTCGATGATCAACGCCATCACGAACACGCCGATCAGCGACAGGACGTAGTGGAGAACCGCCTGGGAGAGAACCGTGCCGATCGACGGGCGATAGGTGAAGCCTGCGATGCCATAGCCGAAGACCAGGCCTCTGATCGCCGTGCACACCGGTCCGATCGCGGCCAGTTGCACGACATAGCCGGTGTAGATGCCGCCAATGGTCGCCGGCTCCGCATCGATCTTCAGCCATTCGGTCCTCGGTTCGAGCAGGATCCCCTTGGCGCGGGCAACGATCCCGGCGAAGGCGGCAGGGCGCTGGTCCAGAACGGTCATCTTTCCATCCCCAGTGGTTTCGATTATGATTAATTCAACTATTTAACAGCGAATATCCGTCATACGGAAAGTAATCGGCCGGCCGTCGCTGCCTTGTGAGCATGGTCACAATAAAACCTGATCGGTATCGCTGAATACCGCAAAGTTGATTTTTGCGGCGACGCTTCCTGCCGGACATTGCATCGGCGAACCCGGTCGCGTATGAGATCCGCCGTCGGAAAAGGCAGGGGCGGTTCCGGTAAGCCCGCCCCCTTCCCATTGTGGAAGTTCTGCTCCGCGCCTCGGCGTCGGAACCCACGACGAGTGCCCGACCGCATCGGGCGCTCGCATGGGCATGCCTGAAGCTCCGGCCTCGTCGCACCCATGCGGGTCCATCCCTGGGAGACGAGAATGAGGCTCAATCATCTGGATCTGCACGTACCCGACGTCGCGGCGACGCGGGATTTCCTGGCGACCTACTTTGGCTTTCGCACCATCGAAACCCGGGGGGCCGACGGCTTGGCCATCCTGCACGACGATGCCGGGCTGGAACTCGTCATCAGCCGACCGATCGCCAAATTCGGCGGCGCGGACCAGGCGGCGCTCGGCGTCGTCACTTATCACATCGGGTTCATGGTCGCGACGAAGCAGGAGGTCGACGAGCTCTACGAACGGCTAAAGCAGGCCGGTGCCGAAATTCACCACGCGCCCCGGGCGATGCGTGGCGGGTGGCTGTTCTATTGCCTGGCGCCCGGCCGCATCCTGATCGAGATCGGCTGGCGCCCGGAAACTTCGTTTCAATCGACATAGTTCGTTACCAAAAACGCGCCGCCGGATCGGGGAGGATCGGGCTTCCTTTGCGCTATCATCAGTCAGGATCGCGCAAAGGAGGTTCGCGTGTATTTTCCGAGCTTTTTGAAGAAGGCGCTTTTCGCGGCGGGTGCCGCGACGGTGCTGTTCGGCAGCCTGGCGGCCGCACCGGCTGAAGCCAGGACCTTCGTCAGCGTCGGCGTCGGCCTGCCGCTGTTCTATGCCCCGCCGCCCGTGGTCTACGCTCCGCCACCCGTCGTCTATGCACCCCCGCCGGTCGTGTACGCCCCGACACCTGCACCGGCGGCCTATGCCCCGGCGCCGGCGACCCAGACCTGCCGGGAATATCAATCCACCATCCAGGTGAACGGCCAGCCGCAGCCGAGCTATGGCACGGCCTGCCTGCAGCCGGACGGCACCTGGCGGATCGTTCGATAGTCCCCTCTTGATCCAGCATCGTAAGGACAGACAGATGTTCAACAGGAAGATTCTGGCCGCAGCGCTGTGCGCGGCCCTCATTCCGTTCGCAGCCCTGGCGGCCCCGGACGGGCCCGGCCGGCATCATCATGGCGGCCACGGCACCTTCGGCTTTCTCGAAGGCGTCACGCTCACCCCAGAGCAGAAGGCCCAGGTTCACGAGATCATCCAGGCCAGCTGGACCCAGTCCAAGCCGCTGGCCCAGCAGCTGCGGGCGGACCACAAGCAGATCGCCGATCTGCTGGCCGGCGCCGGCGCAGTGACCGCCGCCCAGCTGACCCCGATCCAGCAGCAGGCTGGACAACTGCAGCAGCAGCTCGACAGCCAGCGACTGGCAACCGCGCTCCAGGTGCGGGCATTGCTGACGCCGACCCAACTGGCCCAGAGCGCGCAGACCCATCAGCAACTCGAGAACCTGCATCAGCAGGAACGGGCCGTCTACAAAACCGCCCATCCGGATGCGCCCCCGGCGCAATAGCGCAAGATCGACGGCCGGGCGCTTTGCGAAGCCCGGCCGCCCTTCAGCGAGGCCTCCCCTGCCGCCCGGCAGCGGAGGCCTTTTTCATGCCGGCCTCATCACGGCGCCGCCAGAGAACGGGCGACGGTGCGCGCCCGTCCCGTCGCGACCGCCGTTGAAGCTGGGCGAATGACCGTCGTGTCGTTCACCCGGTTTTGCGTGTAGACGTTGTGGACGGTGGCGACGTTCATGTTGTCGACCGCGCGATCATTAGCGAACTGCCCATGCTCCCGGCGATCGCCGAGACAGCCGACGCCGCCATGGCAGGCCCGGGCGCGATCGAGACGGAGCCCGAAGACCGCGGCTTCCGGCGGCCGCAGCAAGAGCGGTGCTGCAAGCAGGTGGATCGGCACGGCGCAACCCCAATGATGCTTCGGGACTTGAGACAAGGAACCCGCCCGAGCCGCTTTTGGGTGGAAAGCGCCGGACTGGCGATGGAATGCAACGATGAACGGGCGACTCGTGGAACAAACGGTGACGGATCCCACTCTCCTGCTGGTGGTCGACGACGAGGCCCTGGTCCGGATGGTGCTGGCGGATTTCCTGCGCGGCATCGGCTTTTGCGTGATGGAGGCATCGAGCGCAGACGAAGCCGTCGGCATGCTGCGGCGGCATGAGGATATCCGGCTGGTGCTGACCGACGTACTGATGCCGGGCGCCCTCAACGGCTTCGACCTGGCGGAATGGATCGCCCATCACCGCGCGGACGTCCGGGTCCTTCTGACGTCGGGATATTTCAGCGACTTGGCGCTGCCCTCGCGCCTGAACTGGACTGATCGCCTGATCAAGAAGCCCTATCACCTGGCGGAGATCTCGGATCGAATCCAGGCGCTGCTGGCCCAGCCGGCCGATCATCTGTAACGGCCCTGTCGCAGCAAAAGCCGCTTCGCGCGATCCACCCGAAAAGTACCAGAGATAAGGAGTTCCCAGGTGAAAAGTGCGGCATCCGCCGCAGGGAACCACTCTTGACTTGGCGAATTCTGGCTCTAGGACGAGGTCGGCGGTTCGATCGTCAATCGACCGGGGGATAGCGACTGGGCCAGATTTCTTCCGGGGGTATGCCCAGCTCGGCGGCGATGGCGCGCTCCATGGCGGGCCAAGGACGTTTGAGAGCTTTGCCGGCGGCGGTAGGATGGTATCCGTGTGCGATCGAGATTCCGGCAAGGCTCTTGCCACGCTTCTTGAGCGCCGCGAGGACGTCGGCAGGATGCCAGTCGGCCCCCTGACGGGGTGTTGCGGGTGGATCTTCACGCATCTTGGAGAAAAAATTCTCTTTAGAGAATGGGCGAAAAGTAGTGGAATGGATGGAGCTGAAGCTGGATCGCCCCAGGTCTACGCGGGAAAGTGCCACAACCTCAAGCGGAAGAGTGTCGATTCGTGCGGAATAAGAGCGACGACATCGCATCCTCCCCATTCGAACGCGGCGGCGAGCGGCAGGCGTTCGTGGCGCGCCTCCAGTTCGTACTCGATCATTGGCCGAGCGCCGACAAGCTCGCCAAGGCCGCCGGCATCTCGCCGTCGGCCTTGCGTAAATGGTTGCGTGGCGAAGCGGAGCCAAGCCGCGAACGGCTCATCACCTTCGCCGACGCGGCGCGCGTCGAGATCGCGTGGCTCGTGCGCGGCGAGGGCGACCAGCCGCAATTGGCAGACGCATCGACCCGTCGGCGCGACGGCGCCGGGCCGGAAGGCCCCGGTCAGTCCGGCGGCGAGGAATTTCTGGTGCTGCCGCATCGGCCGAAGGCGGCCGCGGCCGGCAGCGGCAAGCCGGAACCCGAAACGCCGGCGGAATTCATCGCGTTCCGCCATGATTGGATCCGCACGGTCTTCGACCTGGATCCCGAGCACGTCATGCTGATCTCGGCCGCGGGCGATTCGATGGAGCCCGGGATTCGCGACGGCGACCTGCTGCTGGTCGACACCCGCCAGGCCGCTTTCACGGAATTCGGCATCTATGTGTTCGAGGCGCGGGGCGAGCGGCTGGTCAAGCGCGTGCAGCGCAAGTTCGACGGCACGCTCTACGTCATCAGCGACAATACGGTCTATCAGCCCGAAATCATCTCGAGCGAACTCGCGACCGAGATCAAGGTCATCGGCAAGGTGATCTGGCGCGGCGGCGGGGTCTGACGAACCGCCGCCGGCCTGTCCGCCCTATCTGGCCGGCGCCGGCGCCGCCTCGGAGAAGAACAACGCCTGGCCGATCACGGCCTTCAGCGCCTCGATGCGGAACGGCTTGGTCACCAGGAACGCCGGTTCCGGCCGCTCGCCGGTCAGCAATTGCTCGGGAAAGGCGGTGACGAAGATCACCGGCACGTCGAACGACTTCAAGATATCGTTCACGGCATCGAGCCCGGAGCTGCCGTCGGCAAGCTGGATGTCCGCCAGCACGAGGCCGGGCCGCTGCTTGCGGACCAGTTCCAGCGCTTCGCCGTGGGTGGCAGCGACGCCGATCACCCGATGGCCCTGGCTTTCGACCAGCGATTCCAGGTCCATGGCGATGATGGGCTCGTCTTCGATGATGAGCACGTCGGTCGCCATCTGCTGCGCGAGCTGTTCCTGCGCGGTCGCGATCAACGTGCGGGCTTCGGCCGGCGAACAGCTGAGGACCTTCGCGACCTGGTCGGGAGACAGGCCGTCGACTGCGGTCAGAAGGAACGCGATGCGCGAGCGCGGCGTCATCGCTTCCAGGCTCTGGCGGGCACCGTCGACCGACGAGCCCCGCGCGGTTCCCGACGCCAGATCGTTGACCGGCATGGTCGACCAGACCCGCAGCAGCAGGTGATAGAGCCCGATCCTGACATCCTCGCCGTCGGCCAGGAGCGTCGGTTCCTCGACCAGGGTCTGGAGCGTGGCCACCGCATAGGCGTCGCCGCTCGCCTGGCTGCCGGCCAGGGCGCGGGCAAACCGGCGCAGGTAGGGAAGATGGGGGGCGATCTTTGAGGAAATCGACATGGGGTTCCCGGTAAAAGGCGCTGGGGTGGCGAAAGCCACTGGAATATACTGGTGAACTACCGCCGATGGCGGAGGTTCCTTGGGCCACTCATGTGAGTACGAATGGAACTTTAACACTCTCAGGATGTTCTGCGGACGGGCCTCGCTCTCCGTCCGGCTGGTTTTGCGGACGGCATGCCCTTGCGGGGTCGCCTTGGACCGGAGAATAAACATGGCCGACGGCGGATCGCCCGACGCGCACGACTGGAGCTTTCCGATGGCGAAGCGAGCAACGACTGGTGATCGCGAGCGGAAGGCCCCGACGCTTTCAGTGGTCGGCGGAACGCCGACCCCACAGAAGATGTCCCTGGGTCTGGATGCCGACGTAGAAACCCATATCGGTGGTCGATTGCGGGCGATGTACGATTCCGTCCTGCGCGAACCGGTGCCGGATCGCTTCCTCGATCTGCTGCGGCAGATCGACGACAAGATGAGCGGTCACACCGATCCCGCTCAGCACGATGGCGGCATGCCCGCGGCGAAAAATTCCACCGACGACCGGTAAGGCCGGAAGCGGGCGCGCGCATCTTTCCGTGACGACGGGCCGATGAGCGTCGGCCGGCGCGACCGTCTGCCCATGTTCAGGGGCCTGCGGCCGCGCACGCTCGTCCTGTTGTTCGCAGCCGTAGCCCCGGTCTTGGTACTGCTGCTGGTCTGGACGATGAACCGCGACCTGGCGCTTCGTCGCTTCCAATTCTTCGCGGCTCAGACGGCAACCGCCCTTGCAGCGGAACGCATGTCCCACCTATTCCAGGAAACCATCGATCTGGCGGGTAGCCCCCTCGCCGCGCGTGGCGAGGGATGTGCCCTGTCGCCCGATCTGCTGACGCGCCATCCCGACTTCGATGCCGGCTTTCTCATCCTCGACAAAACCTTCCTCTGCGATGGGCTGGCGCCGGATCGCATCGATCGGCTCCGGGTGCGGTCCACCGCGGAAACCGGGCCGACCATTGGGGAGGATGGCTCGCCGGACCGTCGCCTGCTCGTGGCCGAGCGGGTCGAAAGCATGCCGGACGGCCTGCTCGTCCTGCGCGTGTCGCGCGACGCCCTCGACCGGATCCTTCGACCGGACGAGACCCCGTTTCTCGGCGGGGTGGCGCTCATCGGACCGGCCGGCCTGTTGGCCGAACGTCATCGAGCCGATACGCCGGCGAACTGGTGGCCGAGCCAGGTGCCGGCCGTTCCGAAGTCCGGCACTCTGGTCCTGCCGAGCGCCGGGACGGATCGGTTCGACTACATGGTGAGCGCGATCGCGCCGGTGCAGTCCATCATGATCGCGGCCCTGCCGACGCGTGCCTTTCTCGGCTCCAACCTGTGGCGGGTTTTCATCGCCTTCGCCCAGGCGACGGCCGTGTTGCTGGCCCTGGTCGCCGGCGCGGTCTGGTCGATCGACCGGTCCGTCCTGCGCTGGATCGTCTATCTGCGGCGGATCGCGACCGCGCACAGCCGTGGCCACCATTCGGTCCGCGCCAAGATGGCGGCGGCACCGGAGGAACTGGTGGAACTGGGGCGTTCGCTGAACCAGATGGCCAACGACGCGGCGCGGCGCGCGGCACTGTTGCGCGACACGGCGCAGGAAAAAGGCGCGCTGCTGCTGGAACTGCACCATCGCGTGAAGAACAATTTCCAGGTCATCACCAGCCTGCTCAGCCTGCATCGCCAGGACATGCCGCCGGAACGGCGCGAGGAAATCCGCTTCGTCGAGGACTATGTCCGCGCCATGGCCGTGGCATACCGGGTCGCTTATGATTCCGGCGACGTCACCGGCGTGCGCCTGCAGGATATGCTGCGCAGCGTCGTTTCGGCACTTCGGGAATCGACCGAAGCACCGCCGCACCGCATCGAGCTCAGCATGGATGCCGAACCGATCTGGATCGACCTGGACAAGGCGATCTCGCTCGGCCTCTACCTGGCTGCGATCCTGCCGCCCTACCTGAAGGCGCTCGGCGACCAGCCCGTGGCGATGCTGACGATCGTGGCCGAGCGCCGGCAAGGCCTGCTGCGCCTGTCGATCGGCGGATTGGCGCCTTCCGATGCGGATCGGCCACCATTGCGCGCGAAGCTGCTGAAGGCCTATCTGCGCCAACTGAAGGCCGTGCCCGTGATCGCGAACCGCCCACACGAGGCGACGATCACGGTGCCGCTCGACGAGCCGCAGCAGGCGCACCGTCTGGCCATGCTTAGCACCACCGAAGTCGAGTTGCCGCGCGCCGCCGCAATTATCGACAAGAGTGCGGCGACCGAGGACATCAAGGAGCGCGAACAGCGAATGAACCTGCTGATGCGCGAGATGGCGCATCGCTCGAAGAACATCCTCGCCGTGACCGAGGCGATCGCCCGGCAGAGCCTGGCCCAGGCGGACTCGCTCGAGGATTTCGGCAAACGTTTCTCCGCCCGCCTGCACAGCCTCGCCGAATCCCATGACCTGCTGACCCAGGTGGAATGGACGGGAACGCGCCTGCACGACCTGATGCGCTCGCAACTGGGCCACTATCTCGACGGCAGCAGCCAAGTCACCACCGAAGGTCCGGACCTCAGCCTCGGCCCCCTCGCCGTCCCCTATCTGGGACTGGCGTTGCACGAACTATCGACGAACGCCGCCAAGCATGGCGCGCTGTCGGTGCCGGAAGGCCGGGTGATGATCCGCTGGGGCACGCTGACCAATGCCGACGGCGGCGAGCGGCTGTGGCTGCGCTGGGCCGAAACCAATGGCCCGCCGGTCGTGCCGCCAACCCGGCGAGGCTTCGGTACCGACGTCACGCGCCGGCTGGTCGCCCGGGCGCTTCGCGGCACCGTCACCTTCGACTTCGCCGAAACCGGCGTGATCTGGCACCTGGATGCGCCGGCCTCCAATTTGGTCGACCGGCGCCCCTGACGGCTTGCTATCGCAGCAGTTTCAGCGAGCCGGTGAGCGAGCGTATCCATTTCGCCGGGCCGGCCAGACCGAGCCCGTCGATCGGCTCGCTCTCCAGGTCCCGTTCCGGCATCGCCGCCTCATATTGCGCATAGGCGTGGAGCCGGCGGGCAAATCCCGGGAACGGTACGACCCGCGCCCCTTCGGGGGCCGCCAGCGCTTTCAGGAGCAGGGCCTGCAACTCCGAAGCGCGAGCCTGCAAGACCGGCACCGGCCTGTTGGCACTGATGCTGAAGCTTCGACCGCCCCTGTCTTGCAACCTCGATCCGGCAAGCGCCGGAGCCGCCGCCCCGAGCCCGATCGCCACCACCGCGACCGTATTGGCCAATTCGCCCAGAGCGAGACTCGGCTCGACAATGATTGCAACCCGCCAATCCTCGACCGTCATCATGGCTCCGCTGATATTGATCACGAGGCTAGAATGTGCCCATCTATCGGGAATTTTCTTTCTCATATTTCCTGTTTCATGGAAATTTGGGTAAAATATACCCCTATCCTGACAAAGTAGGAAAACTCTGCCGTCATGAGTTTCGATCCCGGGGATGCCCGCATCCTGAAGGCCCTGCAGGCCGAAGGACGGCTGACCAATCAGGAACTGGCGGAGCGGGTCGGCATGTCGGCGTCGCCATGCTGGCGACGCGTCAAGCGACTGGAGGAGAGCGGCGTGATCCGCGGCTATCAGGCGGTCGTCGATCGCCGGGCCGTTGGCCTCGGCGTTCTGGCCTTCGTG
>NZ_DASZBY010000121.1:0-22961 GCF_035943795.1 Aliidongia sp.
CGCCAGCAAATCTTCAAATCGCATCCTGCGTATGCCTTCGTTGAGCCGTGCCCGGTCCATGCGCGCCCCCCAATCAGGCACAACATAAAACCGGTCACTTCACGAGCTACGTACGCCGGACACTTCACGAGCTAGCCACACTGCCGATCCGCATCCCTTGCCTCGGCGAACGATTGGCGGCAGGGTCGATGCTCCCAATCCGTACGGCAATGTCGATCCGCCGTACCCGAACCCCAAGGAAAATCCGCGATGCCGCAGCCCGAACCGTCCGCTCCGGCGCCCGTGGAAATCGAGCGGAAATTCCTGGTCGTGGGCGACGAATGGCGGCAGGGAGCTGAGGTCGAGCAGATCTCCCAGGGCTATGTCGCGATCCAGGACGGCTGCTCGGTCCGCGTTCGCCTGCGGGCGCAGGAAGCGTTCCTGACGATCAAAGGACCGCCCAAGGACGGCATGCGGGCCGAGTTCGAATATTCGATCCCGGTCGACCATGCCGCGCTGATGCTCCATCAATTCTGCACCGGCCGGATGATCGCGAAGCGTCGGCACAGCCTCGACCATGGCGGCCGGCTCTGGACGGTCGACGAGTTCGAGGGACCGCTCGCCGGCCTGCTGATGGCCGAGGTCGAGTTGGATCAGGTGGGGCAGGCGATCCTTTTGCCGCCGTGGGTCGGTCGGGAGGTCACGGACGATCCTCGCTACCTGAACAGCGCGCTCTCGACGGCGACGGCGCCGCCGGCGCTCTGACCAACCGCCAGCCGTATTGTGAGAACGGAGAGGAAGCGCCGATGACGAACCCGCGATGGAAGCGGCGGCCAGAGGGGTCGAACTGGGGTGACTTCGGACCGGACGACCAATGGGGCCGGCTCAATCTCATCACCCGGGAGAAGTTGCGCCAGGGCCTGGCCGAGGCAACCGAGGGCCTCGCTTTCTGCCTCAGCCTGCCGCTCGACTATCCCGGCGGCAACGCGCTCAACCCGCGGCGCCATCCACCGATCCTGCGGCCGACCGTGCGCGACGGGCGGCCCAACTTCAATTGCGTGATCGCCGGCAGCGACGGTACCGATGTGTTCAATGACGATCTGGCCATCCTGTGGCTGCAATATTCGACCCAGTGGGACAGTCTGGCCCATGTCGGCGGCCTGTTCGACGCCGATGGCGACGGTGTGGCGGAGCGGGTCTATTACAACGGCTTTCGTGCCGGGATCGACGTGGTGGGTCCGACCGACGGTGTCGATGCCGGCGTTTCGGATGCCATCAAGCCTGACAGCACTTCCGGCGCCCATGCGCTGGGCATCGAGAACATGGCCGCCCATGGCGTGCAGGGCCGCGGCGTGCTGGTCGATCTTCATGCCCATTTCGGCGATGCGCGCAAATATGTCGGCTATGAGGACCTGATGACCGTGATGGCGGCCGACGCGGTCGTGGTCGAACCGGGCGACATGCTGTGCCTCCATACCGGCTTCGCCCGGCGTGTCCTGGAGATGGGCCGGGCCCCCGACCCGCAGGTCCTGCACGAGACCTGCGCGGTGCTCGATGGTCGGGATGCGCGCCTGCTCGACTGGATTTCGTCGAGCGGCGTCGCCGTCATCGCGGCGGACAATTACGCGGTCGAGGGCATGCCGGCGACGCCGGGCGCCGATCCCTGCTGTTCGATCCTGCCGCTGCACGAGCATTGCCTGTTCAAGAACGGCATCCATCTGGGCGAGTTGTGGCATCTGACCCCGCTCGCGACCTGGCTGCGCGGCCATCGGCGGTCGCGCTTCCTGTTGACCGCCCCGCCGCTGCGACTGCCGGGAGCCGTCGGCTCGCCGGTGACACCGATCGCGACCGTTTAGGAAAGACCGGCCATGAGCAAGGAGCGCGTTCTCGTCACCGGCGGCGCGTCGGGCATCGGTCGCGCCACGGCCGACCGTTGCCGCGCCGAAGGCTATGAGGCGATCGTGATCGATCGAGAGGGCGACGGGATTCGCGCCGACCTGTCCGATCCCGAAGCGACCGCGGCGGCGCTGGAACAAGCCCTGCGTGGCGGTCCGATCACCCGGCTGGTCAACAATGTCGGCATCGTGCGGCCCGGCCCCGTCGAGGAACAGAGTTTCGCCGATCTCGACATGACCGTGTCGCTGAACATCCGCTGCAGCCTGCAATGCCTGCAGGCATTGCTGCCGGGCATGAAGGCCGCGCGCTTCGGGCGCGTCGTCAACATCTCGTCCCGCGCGGCGCTGGGCAAGGAATTGCGCACGGTCTATGCCGCCACCAAATCGGCGCTGATCGGCATGGCCAAGGTCTGGGCGCTGGAACTTGGCGAACATGGCATCACGGCCAATGCGATCGGACCCGGCCCGATCCGCACCGAGCTGTTCGACCGGGCCAATCCGCCGGACAGCCCACGCACCAGGGCGATCATCGATGCCGTGCCGGTCCGCCGCATCGGCACGCCCGACGATATCGCCAATGCGGCAGCCTTCCTGCTGGATGCGCGTAGCGGTTTCGTCACCGGCCAGGTTCTCTATGTCTGCGGCGGCATGACGGTCGGCGCTGCCGGAAGCTGAGCGGGTGAGGATACCCGTCCCTCAAGGTTCCCGGTTCGCCCGCTCTTCGGCTTCGGCGTCGCTGATCTCCTGGCGGCGTCCATGGAAATAGACGCCGACGATGATCGAGGCCAGCACCAGCATGCCGACGATCCCCAGCACCATCGGCACGCGCCCGGCCGGGTCGAGGCTGCCCGGGATGTAGTTCCAGAACGCAATGGCGCGGAAGATGATCACGATGAAGCCGACCAGCATGGCGACCGTCATGCCGATGGCGAAGATCTTGTCGCCTCTCGTCGCGGGCATTCGTTCCTCCTGATGCGGGGCCGAAACGGCGCCCCATTGTATGGGCCGATAGATCGCTTGCATGGATTTATATAAACATACAATATCCATATATGACGACCGAGGGCCGGATGCAATGGGCGAGAGTGATGGTGTGCGTTCCTGGGTGCCGGCGATCCGCAAATCGGACGGGCCGGTCTATCTGGCGATCGCCGACGCCCTTGCCGCCGACATTCTCTCGGGAGCCCTGCCCGAGGGTGCGCGGTTGCCGACCCAGCGCAGCCTGGCGGTGGTTCTGGGGATCGATTTCACGACGGTGACCCGGGCCTATGCGGAGGCCCGTCGCCGCGGCCTGATCGAAGGCCGGGTGGGGCAAGGCACCTATGTGCGGGCCGGTCGTCCGCGGCTTGGCGAGGCCATATCCGGTGGCGTCATCGATATGAGCATGAACCTGCCGCCGCGTTTCGAGGATGCGGCGCTCGCGGCACGGATGTGGCGGGGCATCGCCGCGCTCGAAACGCCACAGGGGCTCGATCTGCTGCTGCGCTATCAGGAGGCGGGCGGAGCGCTGGCCGATCGGGCCGCCGGTGCCGCATGGTTGGCCGGCCGGATTCCATCGCTCACGCCCGACCGCGTCTTGATCTGTCCCGGCGCCCAGGGGGCGCTGCTGGCGGTGGCCGGGCTGCTGGCGGCCCCCGGCGACACGATCTGCGCCGAGGCCCTGACCTACCCCGGCTTTCGATCGCTCGCAGCGCATTTGCGGCTTCGTCTCGCCGCCGTGGACATCGATGGCGAGGGGGTGATCCCGGCGTCGTTCGACGCGGCCTGCCGGACGGATCGGCCGAAGGCGCTCTATTGCACGCCGACGCTGCACAATCCGACGACGGCGACCATGTCTCTGTCGCGGCGGGAGGCGATCGTCGCCATCGCCCGTGCCCATGGCGTGCCCATCATCGAGGACGATGCCTATGGTCAGTTGCCGCGCCACTCGCTTCCGCCACTCGCCGCCCTGGCGCCCGACCTCGTCTACCACGTCGCGGGCTTGGCGAAGTGCCTCTCGCCGGCGCTGCGCGTGGCGTATCTGGTACCGCCCGACGGCCGCGCCGCAGCCCGCCTGACGGCTGCGATCCGGGCGGTCACGTCCATCGCCTCGCCCTTGACGACCGCGATCGCCACCCGTTGGATCGAGGATGGCACGGCCCGGGCCGTCATCGCCGCGATCCGCGACGAAACCGCCGCGCGGCAGGAGATCGCCCGCTCGATCCTGCCGGCCGGCGGTTTCCACGCTGATCCGGAAGGCTTCCATTTATGGCTGCCGCTCGAGCCGCCGTGGACCCGCGCCGAATTCGCGGCTCGATTGCGCTCGGCAGGCATCGCCGTGGTCGTCAGCGATGCCTTCGCCCTCACGGCGGCCCCCGAGGCGGTCCGCCTCAGTCTGGGCGCGGCCACGACTCGCGTCGAGTTGCGCGCGAGCCTCGAAACGGTCGCCGACCTGCGCGTCCAACGGCCTGCGATGTCATCGATGGTCGTGTGAGGGCGTCTTCGACCTATCATTGCGATCGCTCGTTCCCGTTAAAAGTGCGTTGTGCTAGCGTTCCGTGAGACGGCTGTCGCTGGCAGTCGGCAACGATGGGTGGAACCGATGCCCAGGAACTACGCGGCACGCGTCATTTTCAATGTCATCGAAGGTAACAGCGGCGCCGAGACGAATGCAGGAGAAGACCTGCACGACAAATTCGTCACCGATCCAACGAATCTTCTCAGTAACGGCTACGACTACAGTGCCAATGGGCTCGCGAGAAACGAACTTCTTCAAATAAATACCAAGACGCCGACGTCTCTGGGCGATGCGCAGGAGAACAAAGCGACGATCCTGGGTGCTATAGGGAACGTCACGCTATTACCCGACAATTCCCTTTTATACATCATAGGCCACTGCGATCCGGACACCAGGCGATTTGGCGGGGGCCTCGAGGTCGAGGATTGGGCCGAGATCATCGCCGGCTGCGACGCGCTGAGACCCGTCAGCCGGATCCATCTGGTCGGTTGCCATTCCGGGGGCCAAGCCGCGTCTGCCGTCGCCGTTCATGCCAAAGGCACGCTGTCGTATAGCGTAACCGGCTGGTTCTCCTTTGCGGGCCGCCTGCACGACGCCTTGGGCAGTCGGCACATGTATACGCAGGTCGCGGCCTATTGCTCATACGTGAAGATCCATTCGAACGGCGACATCCGTGCAGGATTCGACGAGCGCGGCGCGCGCACGCGTCAGGCAGAATCGACGAAGGTCGTCTATTCGTGGGATGCGGATCGAAAGTCCCGAAACATGACGTTCCCGTATTAGGGGGCACCGATTGCGACTTCGGACCCACCGACTTGCTCCACTCTTTACGCCGCTTTCATCCGCCCTGGCGTTTCATGTCTCCTGAAGCCAGCGGATGCTTGGAATGCGTTTTGCCAACCGGGAAAATTTACTAGGAGGTACGATCGCGGGTCTCGCGGCGTCGGTCATGCTCGTCATGGCGTCCCTGGGCGGCGACGCCATGCCGACCGATCAGATGGCCATGATGCGGACCGCCTTGGCCTGCGTGCCAGTCGCGGGATTGCTGAGCGCGCTCACCATCCTGCTGGACCTTCGGCGGGTAATCGTCTTCTGCGGCCTCGTCGCGATCGCGATGCTGGCGTCTTTCCTGATGGCACCGACGGCCGGTTCCTTTCAGGATTTCGCCCTTAACTGCATCCCGTTTTGGGCCACGATTGCAGCGATCGCCGCGCTCACGCGGCGCCAACTCGGTTCCGCGCCGGACTTCACCCAGGTGGGGGTGCTCCTGCGCTTCGTCTTTTGCTGCGTGATGTTGCCGCTCGTCTTCGTCAGCGGCTTCGATCTCGTGCTGCTGTCTCGCCAGCAGCCCGAAATCGATTGGCCACAGCTGATCCGCGCCATGACCGACGCGATCCTGGGCTTCGTGATCACGGTTCCGGCCGTCACGGTATTGTGGCGGACCGAGAAGACCTCGTTCTTCCACCGACCGCCGGCCGAGACGGCCGGGTTGCTGCTGCTGGCGATCGGCAGTTCGACCGCCGTACTGCTGCAGCAGGAATTCGCGACGCTGTTCCTGCTGTTCCCGATCGTGATCGCCATCAGTTTCCGCCTGGGGCCCCGTTGGGCGGCGGGCGTGGCGATCATCATCAGCATGGTGGCGCTTGGCCTCACCCTGGCGAGGCTCGGTCCCCTGTCGGCGCCGGGCAACGACGGCCGCGTGTTGTTCCAGGTCTTCATTCTCGCCATCCTCTACACCGCACTCGTCTCCGCCGGCGCGGTCGCCGAGCAGGCGAGGCTGCGGCTGGGGCTCCAGGAAAAGGAACGCCAGGCGCTGGATGCGGCCAATGCCAAGGCGGATTTCCTGGCCACCATGAGCCATGAACTCCGCACGCCACTCAACAGCATCTACGGATTCTCCCAGCTCGTGAGCGAAGACGGCTCGCTGACCGGCGAGACCCGCCGGCGCGTGGCGCTGATCGCCGAGGCGAGCCAGTCCCTGCTGGCAGTGGTCAACGACATCCTCGACTATTCCAAGATCGAGGCTGGCAAAATAGAACTCGTACCCCAGCCTTTCGACCTGGAGCCCTGGCTCCATACCAGCGCCGACATCGTGCGCGACAGCATCGAGCGCAAGGGTCTCGCACTGAAGATCGCGGTCACGCCCGGTGCCCGGGGCTGGTACGTGGGCGACAACGGCCGCCTGCGCCAGATCCTGCTCAATCTCCTCAACAATGCGGCGAAATTCACCGCGGCGGGGTGTGTGACGGTCAAGGTGAGCGTCGTGAAGGCCGAGACCGGGCCTCGGCTGAGGTTCGCCGTGCTCGACACCGGCATCGGCATTCCCCCCGCGCGGCTCGAGCGGCTCTTCCAGCGTTTCTCGCAGGTCGACGGCTCGATCAGCCGCACCTATGGCGGGACCGGGCTCGGGTTGGCGATCAGCAAGCGCATCGTCGAACTGATGGGTGGCCGGATCGGTGTCGAGAGCACGCCCGGATCAGGATCCGAGTTCTGGTTCGAGGTCCCTCTTCCGTCGTGCGAGCCTGTCGTCGAGCCTGGCAAGACAGCCGCGGACGGGCCGGTCGGTGGCTGTATCCTCGTGGTCGACGACATCGCCATCAATCGCGAGATCGCCCGGGCGATGCTGGAGGCGGCCGGGTGCGAGGTCGTCGAGGCCGCCAGCGGGTCCGAAGCGATCGGGCTCGTCCAGGCGCACGCCTTCGATCTCGCGTTCATCGACGTCCAGATGCCGGACATCGACGGGCTCGAGACGACGCGCCGCATCCGGGCCCTCAGTCACCCCTGCGCCCGGATGCCCATCGTCGCCATCACCGCCAACATCCTAGGCGGCCAGATCGAGGCATGCCATGCGGCCGGCATGGACGGGCATGTCGGCAAACCCTTCCACAAGGCGGACCTCATCGATGCGGCGCGACGCCACGGTGCCCGATCTCAACGCCTGGCCGCGCCGATCCTGTCCGCATGAAGTCACGGCGGTCATCCAGATCCAAGGATCGCCGCGCATCCTGGGCCGATCGGGCCAGTCGTGGCTTCGATGCAGTGAGACATTATGAGGGGCGTCTTCGGGCTGGAGGGTCCTCGGGCTAGAACGCCAGGGTCTTGATGACGTGGTCCGGGATGATTCCCTCCCGGTCGCACAGCTCTGCGAGAGTGGACGGATCGACCTGAACGCCACCGGGCATGAGGTCCGGCGCATGGACGCCCGAGGCGACGAGCAGCGTGGTAAAGCCGCCGTCGCGGCCGCCGGCGATGTCGTGGTGCAGGGAATCCCCGATCACCAGGATGCGCGACCGATCGGGGATGCCGGTCTTTCGCTGAGCTGCATCGAACAGGTCCGGATAGGGCTTGCCGATGATGCGGACCAGGCCGCCGTATTCCTCGTAACGGCGGGCGGCCGACCCGGGTCCCGGAACGGGCGCGCCCCCGGGCACCACGGACAGCAGATCCGGATTCGAGCAGAGCATCGGCACACGGCGGCGTACCGCATCGCGCAACAGATCGTCGAACGCGGATTGGTCGCCCACCTGGTCGATGCTGGACAGCAGGATGAAGGACGCGCGCTCGATCCGGTCGACGATCTCGATGGCGAGGCCGTCAAAGAACTTGGCCTCGCCCGGCCTCGCGACGAGCAAGCATCGGTGTCCGAGAGCCTGAAAGAACGCGTCCGGCCGATCGCGCAGGAGCTGCCAAGTGAGTTCGCCGGAACTCACCAGGTCGGCAAAGGCGTCGCGCGGCAGGCCGAGACGCTGCAGCCGGGCGATGTTTTCCGCGGCCCGCTTGCCGGAATTGGTGATCACGACGACCGGTTTGCCGGCTGCTGTCACAGCGAAGAGACTGTCTGCCGCAGCCGGAAAGATCGCGGTGCCGTCGTGTAGCACGCCATATTGATCGACGAGGCAGGCATCGAAGCGATCGAGGATCTGCGCCAGGCCGTGCAGCAGCCGCATCGCTCAGCGCCCCTCGACCGCGCGCAGCGCCAGCAGTGCGCTGCCGTAAGCCGCCTCGTTCTGCGCCGCCGGCAGGAGATCGACGCCGAGCGCCCGGCGGCGCAGCGCGGACCAGGCGGCGTTGCCGGCCCCGCCGCCGACGGTCCGCACTTTGGTCAAGGGCGGCGCGCCCAGCTGGCCCAGCCGGCGATAGGCGAGCCGCTCGACGGCGGCGATGCCCTCCAGCATGCCTTGCAGGAACAGGACGTCGTCCTTCGGCCGTGGCGACAGGCGCGGTTCCAGGTCCGGATCGGCAATGGGGAAGCGCTCGCCGCGGCCGACCAGGGGATAATAGTCGAGCCCGCTCGGGCGATCGGGATCGATCGCCGCCGATAGTCGCTCGATCGTCGGCGCGTCGAACTGGGCGGCGAGCGCCGCGCCCCCGGCGTTGGAAGCGCCGCCGGCCAGCCACAGCTCGCCGATGCGATGGCTGTAGATGCCGTATTCGGCGGCGAAGATCGGCCGCGCGCACAGTTGCTTGATCACCAGGGTCGAGCCCAGCGCCGTCACGCCGTCGCCGACCATATCGGCGCCGGTGGCGAGGAACGAGGCGACGCCGTCGGTCGTGCCTGCGACGAGCTGCAGATCGGCGGAAAACCCCAGGGCGCGTCCGGCCGGCCCGACGGGTCCGGTCGGCGCGCCGCAGGGCACGACCGTCGGCAGCAGCCCCGCCGGTATGCCGAGGGCGATGAGCCAGTCCGGCCAGCGCCGAGCGATCGGATCGTAGCCCAGCTTCAGGCTGTTGCTCTCGTCCGACCGGTCGAAGCGTTGGGCCAGGCGCCCGGCGATCCAGTCGGCCTGGTGCAGCAGGCGCAACCCGTCGAGGTCGATCTGCTCACGACGCCGCAGGTGCAGCAGCCGGGCCAGCGGCGAACTGCTCCCGGTGGCAGCACTATCGCGCGGGCAGACCGCGAGGATCGCCGCCGCCTCGGCCCGGCCGCTGGTGTCGTTGTACATGAGCGCGTCGACGACGGGCCTGCCGTCGCGATCGACCAGCGTGAAGGTGCCCGAGGTGCCGTCGATCGCGAGCGCGCGCACGGCCGCCAGGTCGACCTGCGCCGCGAGTGCCGCGGCAACCCGCAGGAACGCCTGCCACCAGATCTCCGGATCCTGGCGGATGCTGTCGTCGTTGCGATGAGGTGGCGGCATCGGCTCCCCGTGACCGGCGACCAGCTTGCCGGTGCCGTCGATCACGATGCCCCGGCAACCGGACGTGCCGAAATCGATGCCCGCGAACAGGCCGCTCATGCCGGCTCAGCCGCAGACATTGACGAGCGGCTGGCCCTTGAGGAACCGGTCGACCTCGCGGGCGATCATTTCGGCCGAATAGCGCACGGTCTTGATCGAGGCGCCGGAGATGTGGGGCGTCAGGGTGACGTTGCGCAGGCCGAGCAGCGAGGCGCGCGGATCCGGCGGCTCGGCGTCGAACGTGTCGAGCGCCGCACCGCCGAGCCGGCCGGTCTCCAGCGCCGCCTCCAGCGCCCGGTAGTCGACGAGCTCGCCCCGTGCCGTGTTGATCAGATAGGCATTGCGCTTCATCCGCGCGATCTGCGGCGCACCGATCATGCCTCGCGTTTCCGGTGTCACGCGCGCGTGCAGCGAAACCACGTCGCAGCGGTCGAGCAATTCGTCCAGCCCGACTTTCTGGATGCCGGCCTCCTGGTCGGCCGCGCTCAGCTCGACATAGGGATCGCTGATCAGGATCCGGCAGCCGAACGGCCGCAGCAATTGGGCCACGCGCCGGCCGATGTGGCTGTAGCCGATCAGGCCGACGACGAGTTCGCACAGCTCGTCGCCGACCAGATCGATGCGATAGAGGTCGCCCCGCCAGCGTCCCGCACTCAGGTCGGCATGGGACCGGGTGATGTTGCGCGTCTGGGACAGGATCAGGCCGACGGTGAATTCGGCGACGGCGCTGGCGTTGCGGCCGGGCGCATTGACGATGGCGATTCCGCGTTGCCGCGCCGCCGCGACGTCGATGTTGATCGGCCCGCCACGCGAGATCGCGATCAGCTTCAGATCGGGCAGAGCATCCAGCATTTCGCCGCTGAGCGGTGCTATATGGGTGATGAAGACCGCGCAGCCCCGGGCGATCTCCAGCACCTCCTCGGGCGTGCCCAGGAATTCGCGCAAGCCGCGCAGGTGGTCGGGATCGACGCCCGGCCGATGGGCCTGGATCATCGGCACGTCCGGCCAACCGAGTTCCATCGTGCGGATCTCCGGGGCTTCGCCGATCACGCGGCGAAGGGCGGCGGCGAAGTAGTCCGGGTGCATTCCATGGTCGCCGACGATGGCGATGCGCAGGGTCATGGCTGGGTGCCCCCGTCAAGCTGCCGCAACGCCGACCAGGCGGGACTGGAGGCCGTGGCGACGGCGCGATAGATCTCGAACATGGTGTCGTAGGTTCCGCTTCGTTTCGGATCGGGCGGGCGGGGCGGCGTCAACCGGGAACCGGTCCACGCGTCGCCGGCATGGGCGAGCGTGCCGAAGAAGCCGAGATTGACGGCGGCGACCATGGCGGCCCCGGCGGCACCGGTTTCCTCGCACAAGCAATGGCGGGTCGGCACGCCCAGGACATCGGTCAGGATCTGCTGGAACCGCTCGCTGCGCGCCAGGCCGCCGGACAGGCGGATCTCCGACGGCCGGCCCAGCCGCAGGTGGCAGTCCTTCGCGGCGAACGCGATACCCTCGTAGACCGCGACGACGAGGTCGGCGAGCGTGTGGTCGCGGCGCAATCCGACGAATTGGGCGCGCGCATCCGGATTGACGAACGGTGCGCGTTCGCCGCCGGGAAACAGGTAGGGGAAATACAGCAGCGTCGCGGACCGACCGGTCATGGCCAGCCGGTCGAGCGCGGCCAAGCGCTCCGTCCGGGATTTTTGCGCTGATCCATGGGCATCGAACAGAGCTGCCGCCTGGGCCACGAGTTCGTCGAGCCAGTCCAGGTTGAGCGACGCCGCCATGTTCGAGAGGTAGCGGACCGAGAGCGCGCCCGGGGCGAGATGCGTAGTGTAGCCGGCGACGGGGTTGGGCACGACCGGGGAGCCAGGCTCCAGCCGTAGATGCACGCCGGCGCTGCCGAAGATCGAGCAGGCATGCAGGCCGTTGCCGTCGATCGCGCCGGCGCCGAGCGCGCTACAGACCACGTCGATCGGCGCCAGCACGACCGGTAGGCCCTCCGGTAGGGAAAGGTCGCGGGCCACGGCACCGTCGAGCGCTGCCCGATCGGCCAGGGGCCGTCGCATCGCCGGAACCAGCCGCGCCGCCTTTGGAATGCCGAGCAGATCGGCCACCCGGCCATCAAGGGTTCCGGCGGCCACGTCGCCATAGGTGAACATCGTCTCGGTCAGGTCCGAGGCGACCATGCCGGTCAGCCGGAAATGCAGCCAGTCCTTGCAATGCAGGGCCGCAGCACTGCGCGTCAGCCGCTCTGGCTGGTGCCGCTGCAGCCACGCGAGTTGGACGCTCTGCAAGGACGGGTTCAGGGCCGTGCCGGTGATCGCTTCGATGTCATGGATCGTCGCCGGTGACAGGGCCCGGATGGTTTCGGCGGCGCGGCCGTCGAGCCAGGTCAGGGCCGGTCCAACCGGAGATCCCGCTGCATCGATCAGCCAGGTTCCATCGCCCTGGCCCGTCACCGCCAGGGCGGCGACGCGGTTGCGCAGATCCGCGCGGTCGTCCAGCAGCCGATGCAACAGCGCCAGGCACGAGGTCCAGGTCTGCGCCATGTCCTGTTCGACCGCCCCATCTCCGCCGTAGCGCAGCCGATTGGCGGCGCTGCAGGCGGCCAGCTCTTCGCCGGTCCAGGCAAAGGCGACGGCCTTGAGCGTCGTGGTGCCGGCGTCGAGGGCGATGATGGTGTCGCGGTCGGGCATGTTCAGTCGCCGCCGCGCCCGTGTCGCGGCCGCCGGATGTCGACGACGGGGTTCTGTTCGACCAGCGCCGCCGCCGTCGGCTCGTCGACGACCAGGCCGGCCAGCATGCCGGAATTCAGCACGGCGGTGATGGCGTCGGTCTTGTCCATCCCCCCGGCGATGGCGACCACTTCCTTGCCGCTGAAATCATCGAGCCGCAGGCTGATCGAGCGGCGCGCCATGTCGCAGTCGACCACCTTGCCGTCGGCATTGAGGAACTGGCCCAGGATCTCCGCGACGATGCCGAGCTTGGCGAGGCTCTTGCGCTCCGGCTCGTAGATCTCGGGCGTGTTGCGCAGGTTGCCGATGCCGACCAGTACCAGCTCCGCCTTCTTGGCGAGGCCGAGCGCCGCATCGACCAGCTTCTGGCTGCGTAGCACGGCCGCATCCTCCTCCGAATCCGCGAAGAATGGTGCCGGCACGAAATAGGCCTCGCAGCCCAGACGCTCGGCCAGCCGGTTGATGACGTCGAACGGATTGGCCGTGGCCCGGCGGGTCAGGCTGCCCAGCAGCGAGACGAACGTGACCTTGGGGCGCGCGTATTTCGGCAGCGCCTCCGCCACGGCGGTCAAGGTCCGGCCATGGCCGATGCCGACCAGCGCCTTCGGGTTCTGCTCGACCTGGTGATGCAGGAATTCCGCCCCGGCGTTGCCCAGGATCCGGATCAGTTCGGACGTGCCGATCTGGGCGTCGGAGCAGGGCGCCACATGGCAGAACCGCAGGCCGAAACGCTGCTTCAGCACCGTCTCGAGCGCGATGCATTCGGCCGGCACCCCTTCGACGAACACCTTCACCGCCCCGATGCGATGAGCGAGCGCGATCAGCCGGGTGACCTTGATGCGCGACAGGCCGAGATGCCGGGCGACCTCGACCTGGGTCTTGCCTTCGACATAACAGAGCCAGGCGGCACGGCGGGCGAGGCTTGAGGTGCGGTCTTCCAAGGTCATAAATGTTTCTCTGTACATTTGATCAATGACTGTACAGAATTTCACTCAACCGGCAACCAGAAATCCCGCCGGACATGCCGGGCGGCCGTCAGCGACCGCCCGAGGCCAGGAGGAGGAAGCCGACCCGTGATCGTTGCCCAGATCAGTGATCTTCACGTCATGCCCAAGGGCGGCCTGGCCTATGGGCGGGTCGACACCGCCACCATGGCGCAGGCGGCGATCGCCCATCTGAATCGCCTGGATCCGCAGCCCGACATGGTGCTGATCACCGGCGATCTGGCCGACCATGGCGAGCGTGAGGCCTATCGGCATCTGCGGGAGATTCTGGCCGGGTTGCGCGCGCCCTACTGGGTCATTCCCGGCAACCACGACCGGCACGACGCGTTCTATCGCGCCTTCGCCGACCATGCTTACCTGCCGCACGGCGACGAATTCGTGCAGTACGCGATCGAGGACCATCCGGTCCGGGTCGTCGCGATCGACAGCTGCATTCCGGGGCGGACGCCGGGCCGACTGCGGCCCGCGCAGCTGGAATGGCTGGACCGCACGTTGGCCGTGGCGCCATCCAAGCCAACCCTGCTGATGATGCATCACGCGCCGCTGCGCACCGGCCTCAAGCACTACGACGAGGTCAGCCTGGAAGATCCGGGTCCGCTGGAAGACGTCATCCGCCGTCATCCGCAGGTGGAGCGCATCCTTTGCGGCCATGTGCACCGGGCCATCCAGGCGCGGTTCGGCGGGACGATCGTTTCCGCCTGTCCTGGGGCCGCCCATCAAGTGGCGCTCGATCTGCGCACCGGCGTCGAAGAAGGCTTCACGCTCGAGCCGCCCGGATTCCAGATCCATCGCTGGAACGGCCAGACACTCTTCACCTACACGCTGTCGATCGGGACCTTCGACGGCCCGTTCCCCTTTAAATGACGAGGCCGCCTGTCGCCATGACACAGCCCGCCAGCGAACCGGCGCTCGATGCGTTCCTCGACCAGGCGATCGCGGCGGCGCGCGCCGGCGCCGAGGTCATCCGTCGCGGCGCGCTCGACCGCGACCGGCTGACGATCGAGCGCAAGAAGGCGAACGATTTCGTGAGCGAGGTCGATCGGAACGCGGAGGACGCCATCATCGCGTCGCTGGCGGCGCGCTTTCCGGACCATGGTTTCATCGCCGAGGAATCCGGAGTGAACGGCGATGCGGAGTTCACCTGGCTGATCGATCCGCTGGATGGCACGACGAACTTCCTTCACGGCATACCCCATTACTGCACCTCGATCGGGCTGCGGCATGCCGGACGGATCGTGGTGGGCGTCATCTTGGATTCGGCGAAGGACCACCTGTTCACCGCGACCGAGGGCGGCGGCGCCTTTCTCGATGGCGAACCGATCCGGGTGGCGGTCCGCGACGGGCTGGACGAGGCGGTGATCGGAACCGGGTTTCCCTTCACCGACTGGTCGTATTTCGACGCCTACATGGATTCTCTGCGCGACGTCATGCGGCGCTGTGCCGGCATCCGTCGGGCCGGTGCCGCGGCACTCGACCTCGCCTATGTCGCGTCCGGGTGGCTCGACGGCTTCTGGGAAATGAACCTGAACGCCTGGGACGTGGCGGCCGGCAGCCTGCTGATCCGGGAGGCCGGTGGTATCGTCACAGACTTTGCCGGCGCCGGCGATTTCATCGCCCGCCGCCAGATCGTCGCGGGCGGTCCGGCCACCCATGCCGCACTGCTGGCCCGCCTCGACGCTTACCCCGGCCTGCGGGTCGAAACGGGGCCGCGATGACCGCGATCCGGATCGAGAATATCGTCAAGCGCTGGGGTGATACGGCCGCCCTCGACGACGTGTCGTTCGAGGCGCCGGAGGGCAGCCTCACCGTCCTGCTCGGACCGTCCGGCTGCGGCAAGTCGACCCTGCTGCGCATCCTGGCCGGCCTCGATACGGTGACGGCGGGGCGCATCTTCATCGGCGGCACGGATGTGACCGAGCGTCCGCCGTCCCAGCGCAAGATCGCGATGGTCTTCCAATCCTACGCGCTGTTTCCGCATTTGAGCGTGGGCGAGAACATCGTGTTCGGTCTGCACGTGCGCAAGGTCCCGCGCGAGGAACGGCAGAGACGGCTCGACGCCACTGCAGGCCTGCTGGGCCTCGGCGATCTGCTCGCGCGCAAGCCCGGGCAATTGTCGGGGGGCCAGCAGCAGCGCGTCGCGATCGGCCGGGCGATCATCGCCGAAGCGCCGATCTGCCTGATGGACGAACCGATGTCCAACCTCGATGCCAAGCTCAGGGCGGAAATGCGGGTCGAGATCCATGCGCTGCAGCGCAAGCTGGGCATCACTATGGTCTATGTCACCCACGACCAGGTCGAGGCGATGAGCATGGCCGACCAGGTCGTGCTGCTGAACAGCGGTCGGATCGAGCAGATCGCATCGCCCGGCGACATGTATGCGGCGCCGGCCAGCACCTTCGTGGCTCGCTTCATCGGCATGCCGCCGATGAACCTGGTGGCGTTGGAGCCCCTCGTCGGCGACGCCGGCATGGCGATCGCCGGCACGACCGGTCCCCGGATCGTCGGTTTCAGCCGATCCGCGCTTACGCTGGGGCTGCGGCCGGAAGACATCGTCCTCGCCGAGAGCGGCATTCCGGCGGCGGTCGAGCAGATCGAATATCTGGGCGCCGACACCGTCCTCAAATGCCGGGCCGGCACCCAGCGCCTGCTGATGCGCGTCGATCGTCGGGTCAAGGCGGCGGTCGGCGACCGCGTCCATCTCGCCTGGCGGGAAGACGCCATCCATCTGTTCGACCCGCTGACCGGGCGAACGCTGCCGCGGAGCAACTGGTCCGGCTCGGACCAGGCCCGGGCCCACGCACTCAACTGAAGAAGAAAAGGGGAGGGACGGTCATGCGTTTCACGGAAGCGAAAGCGGCGATGCGCTGGCGCGGGGCGGCCGCGGCGATCGGCCTGATCATGGGAGCTGCGGGCCTGGCGACGCCGGCCGGGGCGGTCGAGATCTCGTTTTATTATCCGGTGGCGGTCAACGGCCCGCTGACCCAGCTGATCGAAAGCATGACCGCCGATTTCGAGAAGGCCAATCCGGACATCACGGTGAAGCCGGTCTATGCCGGCAATTACGGCGAGACCCTGACGAAATCGCTCACGGCCAACCGCAGCGGCCAGCCGCCGCAGGTGGCGGTGCTGGTGGCGTCGGACATGTATACGCTGCTCGACGAAGACGCGATCATCGCGGTCGACGATCTGGCAAAGACGCCGGAGCAGAAGACGTGGCTCGGCGGCTTCTTCCCGGCCTTCATGCAGAACGGCAAGGACGGCGGCAAGACGTACGGCATCCCGTTCCAGCGCTCGACTCAGTTGCTCTATTGGAACAAGGACGCCTTCAAGAAGGCGGGCCTCGATCCGGAGAAGCCGCCGGCAAACTGGGACGAGCTGGTCGCGGACGGCAAGAAGCTGACCCAGAAGGATGCGGCCGGCAACGTCTCGCAATGGGGGCTGATCATCCCGTCGGGCGTCACCTCGCACTGGTTGTACCAGGGCCTGGCGACGCCGAACGGGGCCAAGCTGATGAACGACCAGGGGACCGAAACCTATCTCGCGACCCCTGAGGCCATCGAAGCACTGCAGTTCGAGGGCGACCTGTCGCACAAGTACGGCATCATGCCGTCCGGCGTGCTCGATACCGGAACGACGCCGAACGATTTCATCTCCGGCCGTGCGGCGATGCTCTACCACTCGACCGGCAACCTCACGAACATCAGGACCAATGCGAAGTTCGACTTCGGCGTCGCCCTGCTGCCCGCAAAGAAGCATCGCGGCTCGCCGACCGGCGGCGGCAGCCTGTACATCTTCAAGCACAGCTCGCCGGAGCAGCTGGCGGCCACGATGAAATTCGTCGTGTGGATGACCAGCGCCGAGCAGGCGGCGCGCTGGAGCATCGGCACGGGCTATGTAGCGCCGCGGCCGGATGCCTGGGAGACCCAGGCGATGAAGGACTACGCCAAGAGTTTCCCGCCGGCGCTCGTCGCCAAGGATCAGCTGCAATATTCGGTCGCTGAATTCTCCACGCACAACGGATCGCGCACCACCAAGGCGCTCGAGGATGCGATCGAGTCGGTGGTGACCGGCAACTCCACGGCCGAGGTGGCGCTGAAGAAGGCGCAGACCGAGGCGACACGGCTACTGCGTCCCTACCAGCACTGACTCGAAGCAATGACAAAGCGGTAGCACCGATCATGCGGCAGGAACGACAAAGCAGACTTCTCGGATGGGGGTTGTTCCTGCCGGCCGCGATTTTCCTGGCGGGGTTCACCTACTACCCGATGCTGTCGACCTTGTTCGACAGTTTCTTCACGACCGGGCAGGCCCATCGCCCCTCGGTCTTCGCCGGGCTCGACCAGTACCAGGACATGGTCGACGACCCGATCTTCTGGCAGGCCCTGCGCAACAACGCGCTGTTCGCGCTGGGCACGATCCCGACCTCGATCGGCCTGGCCCTGCTGATGGCAATCTGGGTCAATGGCAAGATCCGCGGCCGGTCGCTGCTGCGCATGGCCTATTTCACGCCGACCGTGCTGCCGATGATCGCGGCGGCGAACATCTGGATCTTCTTCTACGCCCCGCAGATCGGGCCGGTCGCCCACGTGCTGGGCCTGTTCGGCTATGGCCAGATGAACTACCTCGGCAGCAGCGAGACGGCACTCGCCTGCATCACCGTGGTGGCGATCTGGAAGGAAGCGGGCTTCTTCATGATCTTCTACCTCGCCGCCTTGCAGAACATGCCGCCCAACCTGGCCGATGCCGCGCTGATCGAGGGCGCCTCGCGGACTTATTATTTCCGGCGGGTGACATTTCCGCTGCTGCTGCCGACGACGCTGTTCATCCTGATCAACGCCGTGGTCAACGCGTTCCGCATGATCGACCACATCATCGTCATGACCAAGGGCGGCCCCGACAACGCGACCATGCTGCTGCTCTACTACATCTACCAGACCGGCTTCACCTATTGGGACTCGAACTACGCGGCGGCCATGTCGGTGGTCCTTTTGCTGCTGCTCGCGGTCGCCGCCCTGGGCCAGTTCCTGTTCATCGACCGCCGGGCGCATTACCAATGACCGCGCCGCCCCGATACGCCAGCCAGAACTGGCTCGAGACCATCGCGGCCTGGGTGCTGGGCATTCTCTGGCTGCTGCCCTTGCTCTACGCGTTCTGGGCATCGGTCCATTCGGCCGGCGATGCGACGCGGTTCGACCTCGCAGCGCCGCTGACCTTCGACAATTTCCGCCACGTCTGGGCGGCCGCACCCTTTCCGCGCTACTTCCTCAATACTTTTCTGCTCGTGTCGCTGATCATCGTGGTGCAATTCACCCTGTCGACCTTGGCCGGCTACGCGTTTGCCCGCTTCCGCTTTCCGGGGCGCGATCTCGCCTTCGTGCTGGTGCTGCTGCAGCTGATGATCATGCCCGACGTGCTCATCGTCGAGAATTACCAGACCCTGGCGCACATGGGCCTGATCGACACCATCCTGGCGATCGGCATGCCGTATTTCGGCTCGGCCTTCGGCATCTTCCTGATGCGGCAGACGTTCAAGTCGATGCCCAAGGAACTCGACGACGCAGCCCGGGTCGAGGGTGCGGGGCCGCTGCAGATCCTGTGGAGGGTCTATATCCCGCTCGCCAAGCCGACCTATCTGGCATACGGCCTGGTTTCCGTCAGCTACCATTGGAACAACTTCCTGTGGCCCCTGATCGCGACCAATTCGGTGACCTCGCGGCCGCTGACGGTGGGCCTGCAGATCTTCTCGTCCGGCGACCAGGGCATCGACTGGTCGATCATCACGGCAGCGACGCTGCTGAGCGTCGGCCCGCTGCTGATCGCCTTCATGCTGTTCCAGCGCCAGTTCGTGCAGTCGTTCCTGCGCGCCGGAATCCGCTAGGGGCGGTTACGAGGCCCGGGGCGCGAGGTCGCCCCTGACGAGTTTTCGCCACGCGCTTTGCGCTGCCGCCTTCGCCCGATCGAACGTCTCCGCTTGGCCTGCGGCCAGTTGGGTCTCGTGATTGGGCGGTCCCAGGATCTCCCAGCGGAATTCTTCCGGCCATCCGCCGTCGGCCGCCACCTGGAGCGCCACCAGCTCATGGTCGCCGGCCTGCGCGTGTTCGGCATGGATCGCCGTCCGCCATTGCGCCGCCGGTTCCCAGGTGAGTTCGTTCGTCATGGTACCCTCTCGGACGCTCTGCGGGCTTCGGCCGGTCGCTTGCGACCGGCACCGTCGCCGATTCAAACTTCGATCAAGTCGATGGTTCCCGGCCGCTCCCGAAGGGAACGCCACCAAGTCAGAATTGGCGCGGTCGCGTATTCACAGGGCTTTAACGTCGTCGGCATTATATTCGCCCAATCAACTTCAACGTCCCCGAGAACGGCCCATTTGCCGCGAACATTGTCATCTTCGATCCATCTCAAGATGGTGGAATGTTGACCGGCACGAGCTTTGGGGTAGTGGGCAAGCACATCGGTCATGTCGGTTTACACACTCGTATATTTCGATCGCCTGGGTCGCGTTGCGGCAACGGAAGAATTCGACGCCTGCGACGATGGCGCGGCGCGCAGGATCGCCGAGGGTCGTGGCTGGACGGGATCGTACGAGGTCCGCGACGGCGCCCGGGCCGTGTGCGCGCACGTCGGCCCTCGCCTGATCGCGGGTCGGTAACATCCGCAAAAAATCCCGTGCTGGGTTCCTGAGATCGCTTCGTGCGATAAATCCCACGCTGCAGATTTTCCCAAGCCGTCGGACATTCGGACGCTTGCAGGGCTGAAAGCGGAAAGCTGTGGACGCGGGTTGCAGGACCGGGCGAACATTTCCCGCAAGGTGACTCTTCACCCCATCGTGCCTCTCACGGACCAGGTGCGCCCATGACCGACCCGTTCGACATCGAGCCAGACCGTCTGGCGAGAATGCTGGTGCTTCTCGAACTCGATGGCATCGTCTGGGACGAGGGCGTCGATACGCACCGCTACCTGGCCCAGCATTCCACCGAGGTCATGCGGGCGCTGGTGCGCGCAGGGTATCGCGGCCCGGGAATGATCGCGGACACACACCTGTTCGACGATCTCCGGGGACAGCGATACTGGATATTCAATCCCGAGCGGTTCAACGCGTCGAGTGCCAGGGCGTGGGTCGCCAGGCAGGTGAGAGGGCTGTCAAAAGCGCCGAAATTGCAGGAAGTCGCGGATCGCTAGACGTTCGGCGACGCGCTCGGACCGAAATCACGCTTTGGGCGGCGTGAACGAGGCGCTATTGCTTGGTCGCACCCTGCGGCTAACGATCGAGAGCTACCATGACGACGTCGTCGCCCCTCGATAGCGACATATCGATGCCCCTCGGCATGGATGTCGACGCCCTGCCGACGCCCTGCCTGCTTCTCGATGAAGGCCGGGTTCGCCGGAACGTCGATCGGATGAAGGCCCGGCTTGCCGGGCTGGGTGTCACGTTCCGTCCCCACCTCAAGACGGCCAAGTGTCTCGAGGTCGCCCGGATCGCCATGACGACGCCCGGCGGTCCGGCGATGGTCTCGACCTTGCGCGAAGCGGCGTTCTTCGCCCAGGGCGGCGTCATGGACATGATCTATGGTGTCGGGATCGCGCCTGGAAAGCTCGACCGGGTCGGTGCCATCCGGCGCCAGTGGGGCGTGGATCTCGCGCTGATCCTCGATAGCCTCGACCAGGCCGACGCGGTCGCCGCCTGGGTGAAAGCCAACGGCGACCCCTTGCCCGTCCTGATCGAGGTCGACGCGGACGGGCACCGTTCCGGTATCACTCCCGGCGACGAGGCATTGCTCGTCGCCATCGGTCGCCGGCTGGTGGACGGCGGTGCCGCCTTGCGCGGCGTGCTGCTCCATGCCGGCGACAGCTACCGCCTGGACCAGGCCGATGCCATCGCCGACGCGGCCGAGGTCGAGCGAATGGCGGGCGTCGCGGCAGCGGATGCGCTGCGGCGGGCGGCCCTGCCGTGTCCCATGGTCAGCGTCGGGTCGACCCCGACCGCCCGCTTCGCCCGGAGCCTCGCCGGCGTCACGGAGGTACGGGCCGGCGTGTTTATGCTCGGCGACCTGTTCCAGATGGGCGTCGGCACCTGCGCGCTCGAGGATATCGCGGTCTCGGTGCTGTCGACGGTGATCGGGCATCAGCGCCAGAAAGGCTGGATCATCGTCGATGCCGGCTGGATGGCGCTGTCGCGCGATCGCGGCACGGCCCGGCAGGCCGTGGATCAAGGCTATGGCATCGTCTGCGACCTGGACGGCAAGCCTTATGGCGACCTGATCGTCCTCGACGCCAACCAGGAGCATGGCATCGTCGCGGTACGCCCCGGCTCGACCGCGTCTTTGCCGGATTTGCCCCTCGATGCCCGCGTGCGCATACTGCCGAACCACGCCTGCGCCACGGGCGCGCAACACGACCGATATCACGTGCTGGATGCCGCTGGCCGCGTCGCCGCCGCCTGGCCCCGCATCAACGGATGGTGATTGCCATGTCAGACGCGATCGAGCGTATCGCCACGTCGGCCGTCCCGACGCCGGCCGGCCATTATGCGCAGGGGACTGCGTGGCGCGACCTGGTCTTCGCGTCGGGGCAACTCGGGCAGCGCCAGGACGGTAGCCACACCGTCGATCGCCCCTTCGAGGAGCAGGCCCGGCAGGCGATCGCCAATCTGCAGGCCATCCTGGCCGAGGCGGGATGTGGTCTCGCCGACGTCCTCAAGGTGACCGCCTATCTGGTCGGCGTGGAGAATTGGCCCGCGTTCAACCGGATTTACGCGGACATGTTCGGTGCGTCCCGACCCGCGCGCTCCGTCGTTCCGGTGCCAGGTCTGCATCATGGCTACCTCATCGAAATCGAGGCGATCGGCCGGCGCCCAGTGCCGACGCCTTGAGCGCGTCGCGCAAAATGCCTCTCCTTTGATTCCCTCCGCGGCCTCGCGGTGGTGCATTTTCCGCTTCTCAGGCGTTTGCGGAACATTGAGCGATCAAGCGGAGGCGACCATGAAAGTTCTTATGAGGCCATCTGTCAGGTTCGGCCGCCTTGCGATCGCGGCGCTCATCCTCCTGGGACTGGCTCTTCTGCATCCCGATAGTGCGGCCGCCCAGGACTGCGGCGGCGGCCCGCTGAGCACGTCCAAGGGCAATGTCATCGGCAGCCTCGCGGGTGCGGCCGGCGGCGGCCTGCTGGGCAGCCAGTTCGGCGGCGGTGCCGGCAAGGGCCTGATGACCGGGCTTGGTGTCGTCGGCGGGGCGCTCGCCGGCGGGTATGCCGGCCGATCGGTCGAAGGTTGCGACCGTCCCCACCGGCGACCCGCGGCGCAGGGCGCGAACCAGGCGGCCCGCGCCTGCCGGTCCGTGAACACCCAGGCCGTGATCGACGGGCAGAACCAACCGGTCGAAGGCGTCGCCTGCCTCGATCCGGACGGGGTCTGGCGGGTCGCGACGGGACCGGATGCCGAGCGGGCGGCGGAGGGCGACCTGATCTTGCGGACGCAGCAGCGCTTGCACGACCAGGGCTTCTACGTGCGCAACAATATCGATGGACGATGGGGGCCTGCGACCAGCGGGGCGCTGCGCAATTTCCAGCAGGCGAACGGGATCACACCGAACGGCCAACTGGATGCGCCGACCAGGACGGCACTCGGTCTCGCCCCGGTTCCGCTGACCGAGCTTACGGCGCAGAACGCGCCGTCCGCCAACGCCCCGCCT